>PAMC01000012.1 GCA_002710785.1 bacterium | reverse complement strand
AAAACATAAGCATTTATTTAACAAAGGTACCTGCAACTCTCTTGGACTTTTTCATATAAGCAATCCAGATAACACTTCCAAAGATAGCTCCAGTCATCGAACCTATCTGCTCATCGAGCGTTGCGTCTAAAATATTTCGCATCTCACCGCTTGAGGTGGTTAGTGAAGCAACAAGAGCGTAGTCGATAACTAAATAAGCTATTGAAACTGCCATATACCATACAAAGTACTTTGGAAATTCACGTTTCATTCCTCGAAAGAGGAAGATGAGATAGATGACAGCAAAGAACAGTGCTGTATCCATAATTAACTCAAACCAAATAGCATTGGCTAACCCAGGGACCAGACTGTCCAATTCAGACAAAGAACCGTCTGAAACTAGTGAAAAAGTGTCAAATACACCGTAGGCAAGAATAAAAGGAGTAATAAACAAACCGAAGCCCACAAGATATAGCCACCCGCCAATACTTTCGTATCGCTCGACCTTTGGAGCTGGTTGTTGAACAGGGACTGGTTGCTCGATTACAGTTGCTGTGTCGCCATTAAAAGAAGCACCACAATGAGCACAAAACTTATCTTTCTCCTCTCTCTTCTGTCCGCATTTTTCACAAAACATAACTAATTTTTAATAGAAGCTTTTGGGCAAGTAGACTGTGAAGCGTAAATTCTTTCATCGACCACAATTCCATCGTTCCACTTATCAATACAGTAGTAACCTCCCTCATTTAATGGAGCGGTTACTGCAAAACCAGAATTGGTATCGTTACAGATGTCGTATACACCAGATGCTGATGTGTTTTGTCTATCTTCTAACTTGTACTGAAAATCAGCACAAAGACCCTCGTATGAATTGTTGTCTATGTAATAGAGTTTTGCGTGTGAATAAGCATTAGCTAACGCTTGCTTTGTGGAAGCATCTTGTCCCATATCTCTGGCAGAATTTAAGGAAGCCAGTACAACTGATGCAAGGATGCCAATAATAGCTATTACCAAGAAAGCGATAAGCACTATCCCTAGAGGTCCCAGTCCACTGCGTGGTGCTGAATAAGCTCCTGTCTTGTCACGTAACCCAATAAAGGTTGAGCCACACTTTGGACACTCATAACTATGAGTAACTAAATAGTAGATTAAAGTAATAGGCCAGAAGAAAAAGAATAATAACCACACCACCACTTGTGCCCAAGTGCTCCTGCCTTTTTTACCTGCACCTACATAATTACAGTTCCCGCATTTAATCGTGCCGTCGTAGTTTTTTGAGTTTGAATATATTGCATAAATAATCCCTACAGGAATAGCGAGAAAAAGGACCGCAAAAAGAAGTGGCACTAGAACGTTATTGAAAAAAGAATAAAGTGCCGAAGGGTTATCTGTATCAGCAATAACATTCACAACTCCCCATAGAGCAACCAAGGCAATAAAGCCACCTATTGGTGCTAAAGCATAAAATAAAACACTCTTTGGTTTATTTGCTGAAGTGACAGTCGGTGTGGGTTCTGGGGTATTTTCTACTGTACCCATCTGCACACCGCAGTTTTTACAAAACTTCGCTCCATCACCGTTTTTAGTACCGCATTTTGAGCAAAACATATTTTTCATTCACATTTACATTCAAGTCAGTCATATTGATAAAATAACCCCATTTACACCATTTGTCTACGAAAAAATCAAGGAAAACTCTGATTAAAACCCTTGCAGAAGCGGTTTTTCTGTATTTGGGTATAATGTTCACAACGTTCACAAGTACACGAACGTTTATGTGATCAAATCCTTACCTTCGCGCGAACCTATTTTGAACAGGAATGATCGCAACGCGCGGAGCGCGTGGTGGCTTTGTACCTCTGCGTACACATTGGGGCGTGTGGTGATGCTATACCGAGCCTCGAGGCGCGCTCGTGACCTCACGCGCAGCAACCCTAAAAATTTCCTTACCTTTCCAAAAGCGGAAGGGGGTGCAGGGGGAAGCCGCCAAAAAGTTGAAAGGAAATTTTTGGGTGTTGCGAATCATTAGTACAAAACTCAAATGACCACCCCGGTGCAACCAATCCAAGTCGCCTTGAATTGTCCGAGATGGTCATTAGAAAAAACGACTTATGGGATTGGTTGCAATCTCATTGTACCACAGTCACTTAAGTAAAAAGAAAACCGCCCGACCTTGTGAGCCGAGCGGTTCTCGGTCTCGCCTTGGTCAGGCGGGTTGTCAGCCGTACTTCAGCTGATCTTCGACGGCGAGAGAAACTCCCTTGATGAACACGGTTTCGCCGAANCTCCACCGGTCACGGAACGTCCTCACGGCCGCGACGAAGGTGTCGAACGGGATGTCGTATTCACGCCCCTCGTCGGTGAAGCCGAACACTCTGTAGGGTGCGTCAGGATTGCGAACGGGCCGTTGACAGCCGCATTCGACACCGCTGATACCGATGGCGTCCAGACGTCCTTCATCGGCCGCCTTCTTCGCACGCCACCAGAGTGCGCCGTTGCTCACAGTGGAGACACAGCCACAGTCCATGCATTCGACGTTGTACTTGGTCATCAGGAGATCCTCCCTTGGGCGGGCGAGAAGGTGAACGTCACCACGTAGCCCGAATTGTCTTGGGTGCGGGTCACGAGCCACCCATCGTCCGATTCGCCGCCCTTGAGGACGAGAATTTGGGATTCAGGATAGTCCTTGAATTCCGCCTCGAGAAGATGGCCGACGTGCCGAAGCGTATCATGCTCCAACAGGCCGAGGTTCAGATGCGTGTCCTTGTGCGTCGTCACGAAGACGAAGCTCACCTTGTCCGCCAACTTGGAGAAGGCGAAGGTGCGGAAGACGCGAACCTTCTGTGACATCAGCATGCCGAGGTTGTCGACCACAGCATTGCGGTGTTGGTCCGTGCAGTGCTCGGGACGGTCGAAAAGAGTCATGGTTCTCATGGTAGTTTCCTTCCAAGTGTAGGGCCCGCAAGCACGTCGCTAACTTGCATGCCTACGAAGTGAAGAACAGTGCGACGTGGCGAAATAATATCACATATATCATATATGTCAATGTTTTACTCTGAAATAATAAGCAATGTTTATCAGGAGTTGTAAACTAGTAGCTTTCTGTGTAATATGTAGAATACTTATAACAATTACTACATAAGTACACAGAAACATGGCGAAAGAAAATAAAACCAACCCACCGTACATTGCTGTGAAGAAAATCGAGAATCTACTTAGCAAGATAAGCTCGCGTTCCTACACAGTGATAGACAAGCAAATACTTACTGGATACGGTTTTTCTGAAGGTGAAGCGTCTCAGGCATTAGGCACGTTAACATTTTTAGGTATCATCAATACTGACAAAACAGTGAACGAAGAGGTGTTCAACTCAATTAGTGTAAAAAATCCTGATAAAAAAACTGAAGCAATCAAAAACATGGTTGAGTCTGCATACAATGAGCTATTTGAAGCGTTCCCTGAAGTTGCTGGTGCTGATACCGCAGATATTCACGATGAAATGAAAAGGGTGTATTCACTTAGTACACGTCTAGCGAATACTGCTGTTCCTGCTTTTGTGTATCTTTGTGAGTTGTCAGGTTTACGTGAAAAGACTGAAGCAAAAACCACCTATAAGCAAACGTCTTCCTCTACTGCTCCTGCCAAAAAAGCTCGCGCAGAAAAGAGTTTGTCACCCGATCCACAAGAATCTGTATTACAGTCTCCTGGTGCTGTCGTAATAGATTTTGCCGATGGAGAAATCAAATTGGCACTACCTCAAAAGGCGCTAACAAATCCTAGTCTGATTGATGATTACAAAACACTCGTCTCTGCCATAAACACTTTCGTTGAAAAGTACAAAGTGGACACCACTCCAACACCTGCCTCGAACAATGATGATGAATAACGAGTATTACCTACCCCAAATGTCATGGGCGGAACACGAAAAATTGTTCCGCCTGTTTGTTGAGGATGACGAATCACCCCTTGGCGATGATTTTGACTTCTTAAAGCAGCTTGGTTTTATAAGTAGCGACACATTAGGTGCTGAACTGACTGAGTTAGGACAATCATATTATGATGCTCAGTTCATACGCTCAGATGTTGAAACAGCGAATGAAATTCTAAAAAGTGCACTTTTGAAGTTTCCACCAGCGGAAGCACTTCTGCAGTTACTTCACGGCGTTGATAATGCCAAAAGAGACAACGCACTTGCAGTTTTAAAAAGTCGTGGCTTCTGGTGTTACGCTGATGAGACGCCATTGACTCACTTTTTGTCGCTACTCAATCAAACAGGTCTTATTACTTACTCTAAAAAGCATCGAACATTGCGCATAATTCATAATGTTCATGATTACAAGAATGAGTTGCCACAAAATGTATTTGTCGACAGTTCAACACCATACTCAAACATCGAATGGTTACGGCGAATTTTGTCTGATTGCTCAGGACATATTTACTGGCTTGATAAACACTTTTTAAAGCAAGGACTTAGCTACATTTGGGAAGTGGCTGATGCAAACAAAGTTACAAAGGTAACAGTGATTTCACTTCTTTTAAAGGAGCATGACAAGACAACAATCAAGGAGTATCGTCGTCTTAAAGAAGAGCTTGCAAATAAAGGGATTGTTCTCGAATGGTTGGTCATTGACTCGAAAGAAATTCGCGACACGCACGACCGGTGGATTCTTTCAAAAAATGCAGGGTGGAATTTGCCTGATTTAGGTACTATTCTTTCGGGCAGTCGTTCTGAAATCAGCAAGAGCTCAAATTATCGTGAAGTCGAAAAAGCCTTTAGAGCATACTGTAAGAAAGCCAAAGAAATGGGCAGCTAGAAAAATCTTTACATTTCAGTTACCATCTGTAGTGTACCTCATTTAACGTTGTTAAGTGGGATATGTACCGGTGTGGCGGAAATGGTAGACGCGGCCACTTGCCAAGTGGCTGACCTTTATGGTCGTGGGGGTTCAAGTCCCCTTGCCGAAATAATCTCTATGCTCATAGGGAGAATTTCGACAGATGGGCTTGTGCGTTTCACACAACAGCACCGCAGCAGCTCGCGCGAACGGAGTGAGCGAGCTGTGCGGAGGTGCTGGACTTGTGAGCGTCGTTAGCTTTACTACGCGGTCTTTATACGCGTAGCGCCTCGGGCACCACAAGACCGAAGAAAAGTAGAATGAAAAGCCCTCAATTCTAAATGGGGCTTTGAATGAAACTTTTTAGAGGTCGTGGTGGTGAGCAAACCAAAAATTTCCTTTCAACTTTTTGGCGGCTTCCCCCTGCACCCCCTTCCGCTTTTGGAAAGGTAAGGAAATTTTTAGGGTTGCTGCGCGTGAGGTCACGAGCGCGCCTCGAGGCTCGGTATAGCATCACCACACGCCCCAATGTGTACGCAGAGGTACAAAGCCACCACGCGCTCCGCGCGTTGCGATCATTCCTGTTCAAAATAGGTTCGCGCGAAGGTAAGGATTTGATCACATAAACGTTCGTGTACTTGTGAACGTTGTGAACATTATACCCAAATACAGAAAAACCGCTTCTGCAAGGGTTTTAATCAGAGTTTTCCTTGATTTTTTCGTAGACAAATGGTGTAAATGGGGTTATTTTATCAATATGACTGACTTGAATGTAAATGTGAATGAAAAATATGTTTTGCTCAAAATGCGGTACTAAAAACGGTGATGGAGCGAAGTTTTGTAAAAACTGCGGTGTGCAGATGGGTACAGTAGAAAATACCCCAGAACCCACACCGACTGTCACTTCAGCAAATAAACCAAAGAGTGTTTTATTTTATGCTTTAGCACCAATAGGTGGCTTTATTGCCTTGGTTGCTCTATGGGGAGTTGTGAATGTTATTGCTGATACAGATAACCCTTCGGCACTTTATTCTTTTTTCAATAACGTTCTAGTGCCACTTCTTTTTGCGGTCCTTTTTCTCGCTATTCCTGTAGGGATTATTTATGCAATATATTCAAACTCAAAAAACTACGACGGCACGATTAAATGCGGGAACTGTAATTATGTAGGTGCAGGTAAAAAAGGCAGGAGCACTTGGGCACAAGTGGTGGTGTGGTTATTATTCTTTTTCTTCTGGCCTATTACTTTAATCTACTATTTAGTTACTCATAGTTATGAGTGTCCAAAGTGTGGCTCAACCTTTATTGGGTTACGTGACAAGACAGGAGCTTATTCAGCACCACGCAGTGGACTGGGACCTCTAGGGATAGTGCTTATCGCTTTCTTGGTAATAGCTATTATTGGCATCCTTGCATCAGTTGTACTGGCTTCCTTAAATTCTGCCAGAGATATGGGACAAGATGCTTCCACAAAGCAAGCGTTAGCTAATGCTTATTCACACGCAAAACTCTATTACATAGACAACAATTCATACGAGGGTCTTTGTGCTGATTTTCAGTACAAGTTAGAAGATAGACAAAACACATCAGCATCTGGTGTATACGACATCTGTAACGATACCAATTCTGGTTTTGCAGTAACCGCTCCATTAAATGAGGGAGGTTACTACTGTATTGATAAGTGGAACGATGGAATTGTGGTCGATGAAAGAATTTACGCTTCACAGTCTACTTGCCCAAAAGCTTCTATTAAAAATTAGTTATGTTTTGTGAAAAATGCGGACAGAAGAGAGAGGAGAAAGATAAGTTTTGTGCTCATTGTGGTGCTTCTTTTAATGGCGACACAGCAACTGTAATCGAGCAACCAGTCCCTGTTCAACAACCAGCTCCAAAGGTCGAGCGATACGAAAGTATTGGCGGGTGGCTATATCTTGTGGGCTTCGGTTTGTTTATTACTCCTTTTATTCTTGCCTACGGTGTATTTGACACTTTTTCACTAGTTTCAGACGGTTCTTTGTCTGAATTGGACAGTCTGGTCCCTGGGTTAGCCAATGCTATTTGGTTTGAGTTAATTATGGATACAGCACTGTTCTTTGCTGTCATCTATCTCATCTTCCTCTTTCGAGGAATGAAACGTGAATTTCCAAAGTACTTTGTATGGTATATGGCAGTTTCAATAGCTTATTTAGTTATCGACTACGCTCTTGTTGCTTCACTAACCACCTCAAGCGGTGAGATGCGAAATATTTTAGACGCAACGCTCGATGAGCAGATAGGTTCGATGACTGGAGCTATCTTTGGAAGTGTTATCTGGATTGCTTATATGAAAAAGTCCAAGAGAGTTGCAGGTACCTTTGTTAAATAAATGCTTATGTTTTGCACCGAATGTGGAAATAAGATAGAGAAAGGAGTAAAGTTTTGCACCCAATGTGGTGCTCCTGCTGAAGGCACTGGAGAAAAAACTCCTCAAAGTACCCCTACTTACACCTATGTACCCGAAAAAACACCGTGGCAAAAGTTTCTTGCTCTAGTGTACCCAAAAGTCAGACAAGACAAAGCGTGGCATAGAATGATATTCGTGTTTGGATGGCTTATATCAATCGTGAGTTTTGTGTACTTTCCGATTACATTTGTAGTTTACTTTGGAATAATCCAGCGAGGAATTTTCTTCATAGCTTACGGCGAAGATAAGGATAAGTGGTTAATTAAACAATAATATGATTATTTTTGGCTGGGGACATACAACCACAAAAAACTTTGGACCAACATTCGAGCAAATGTGTCCAAATTGTAATAATTCTAAATATTGGATTTTAACCAGAATTAGAGTTTGGTTTACATTATTCTTTATTCCAATATTTCCTTATGAAAATAAGTACTTTTTAAGTTGTCCTATTTGCCAACAAGGTTTAACTCTAAATTCACAACAAATTGACGAAATAAAACCGCTTGCAGAAGTAAATCAGTTACTTGTTGATGGACATATAACAAAAGAAGAATACCAAAGACGTGTACTTGCCCTAAATGGTGACACAAACCAAGAGCAAGTTCGTGTTCACGACGTAGAGCCAGAACCAACTACAAATATTAAATCTTCGGATTTACGTTTTTGTAGCGAGTGCGGTAAGGAGGTGGCAACGAATGCCAAGTTTTGTGGTGGTTGCGGGACCAGCACAAGTAAATAGTTATGTTTTGTAAATTTTGTGGGAAAGAATTAAATGATGATGCAAAGTTCTGTAAGTACTGCGGAGGTAATTTGAAAGGTTCAGAAACTCACAATCACACGCAGACACAAGAAACTCATACACCCACATATACTCCTATTCAAAAACCCAAGAAACCATTTAATCCTTGGGGGTGGATTATTGCTGGTGTAGTCCTGTTGATATTCATCGGAATTGTATCAGATGACAGCACATCAAGCTCTAGCAATAGCACTTACTCAAATACGACTATCAATCCAGAACCAGAAACGCCTTCAAGACCTGACTACTCTCTACCACACGGAACTGTTCTCAAGGAGGGTAGCTACTATATGTCTGGCGAAGGCACTTTAGAGATTAGTAACGGGACCCGATACGATGCAGTCGCTAAACTCGTTAAGGGCAACACTGCTATATATTCTGTCTACATCGGAGCCAATAGAGATTACACCATAGAAGGTATTTCTGATGGCTACTATGAACTGATGTTCGCACAAGGTTCTGACTGGAATACTGTTACCAAGCAATTTAACAAAAACCAGAGCTACTCTGCCTTTGATGAGACGTTTGATTTTATAACAACTGAAGATGAGTACTACTACTATCCACCTGGGTTTGAAGTCACTCTCAACCCTGTAGTTGGTGGTACGGCTGAAACCAGTAGTGTAAACCCAGCAGAATTTAATGCCTATTAGTATGTTTTGTGAAAAATGCGGAGAAAAATTAAATGAAGGAGATAAGTTTTGTATACACTGTGGCGAAACCGTATCAATGAAACAGGTCCCACCTGAAACTCATACGCCACCAACACCAACTTCTTCTTCGACACCATTCCCAGTAGCGAAATATCTTCTTGCAGTTTTTGCAGTAGGAATGATTAGTTTTGTGGGCTATATGTTACTCAACAATGGTTCATACGACACCTCATCAGATAGCTATAGTTCAGACGAGGAGGAATACGTTACAGCCTTGAATGAATTAGGTCCCCTTATGGAACCAGTGGGATACTTCGATGATATGAGTTTGTTTGAAGCAGATATTGACGCAGAAGAGTGGTTCTCTCACGTTCAATACCTAGACGTTGAGCAGACACCTGTAACAGATGAAAACAGAACTTTTGCTTCTGTAGTCAAAATTGTTTGTGAAGACGATGACTATATTTATTACGGTTCAGGAACTAACGTCGACCCTGCTGGATACGTACTCACGAACTATCACGTCGTAGAAGGACTGCCTGAAGATGCTTGTATGGTTGGTTTCCCTGACCCTAAATCTGGTCTGATACGTGAAGCATACTGGACTACAATTATCACAGACAAAGCAGATGAAACTGGTCACGACCTTGCTTATCTTGCAATTGAGGAACCAATTTATGACGAGGAAGGAAACCTGTACGGATATTATGACAAATTGCTTGATGGTGGTTTCCCTTACTTTGAGCACACTGATGAATGTCTTGCTACAGCCACACAACTTGGTGATGAATTACGTATTTTAGGATACCCACCATTGAGTGGTGGCTCACTTACTATTACAAATGGTTTGGTGAGTAGTCTGTATTCCCAAGATGGATACATCGTTACTTCAGCAAAGATTGTTAGCGGTAATTCTGGTGGTTTGGCAGTAGACAGTAGTGGCTGTTATGTAGGTGTCCCAACGGCAGTATATTACGATGATGAAGACATAAATCAGGAGTTGTTTGGTGAAATTATTGACGCAGAGTTTGTCTTTGATTTTGACCTGGCTATAGAGGATGATTTGCAGGAATACTATGAAAAGAACGGCATTGTAGAAACCCCTAATCTTGTTTCTGAAAATGTAGATGATGGTAGAGCTGATACTGTACCAACAAAGACAATCGTCTTGGAGGTCCCTGGGGCTTTGCGTAGTTGTGCGTCTACTGATTGTGAAGTGATTAGATACTATGCTGAAGGTGCAAGTGTAGAACTTATTGGGCAGTCTGGTTCTTGGTATAAGGTGCAAGCACGAGATGACTATGGGTCCCTAATCAGTGGATATATACATCAGTCTATTTTTGAAAGCTCTCCTCAAGTAACAACCTCTGTCACACAATCAAATACAATACCGCCTGTTAGCAATACTGCGAGACTTTATTTATCACCTTCAACAATCAACCTTGGCTCAAACGACACCTTTACTCTGTATGTGAAGTTAGACTCGCCTATAGAGTATGTGAACGCATCAGAAGGTGTAATCAACTTTGACCCAAGCGTAGTCAATGTTACCGATTTGAGTTACTCAAGTTCACTATTCAGTCTTTGGAACCAGTATCCAACATACGACAATTCAACAGGAGTAGTGTCATTCGGCGGTGGTACTCCAACCCCATATCTAGGCACAAACTCAAATATATTTAGTGTGACTTTTAAGAAGATGAGCCAGTCTCAATCAAACATCACTTTTAGCAATGCGTATGTGCTAGCAAGTGATGGTTTAGCTACTGAAGTTCAACTTCAGACCACAGGAACATATTTAGCACCATAAACTATGAAACGTCTTCTAATCACTCTTACAATAATCATTCCAATAGCGACGGCTTTCTTTGTTATGCCATCAATAACAGATGCTCAATATGGCTCCTGTAGTGAATACGGGATGGCATATGAAAGTGGTAGCTACTGTAAGTGTATGGCTGGTTATGTTATGGGGACTAACTTTCTTGGAGACCCCTATTGTGTGAGTGAAGACCAAGCGTGTAAGGACCAATATGGCTACAATGCGAAGTCAAACTACACAGGAGGATGTGAATGTCGATACGGCTACGTATTTGGAACTAATATGTTTGGTGACGAGCAATGTGTTGATGGTGACAGTGTTTGTCACGATAAATATGGATACGGTTCAGAGTACGATGACTTATCGGGGTCTTGTGAGTGTAGTTATGGGTATGTTTGGGGAGACAATGGACAATGCATAACAGACGACCAAGCGTGTAAGGACCAACTAGGCATCCATTCAAGAGCTACCTTTGGTGACCAATGTCAATGTTCGGCTGGATACATTATAGATAACGGAAAATGTACTTACGGAGATACGGTATGTAGCAATGACCACGGTATTTATGCTTCGTACAATAGCTTATCGAACAAATGTGAATGTGACGATGGGTACACTTTTGATGACGATTTACAGTGCGTTAAGAAGCACAACAGTGCCTATTTCACACTCCTCGACATAAGTGATGATGGCGACGAATTGCTGGTCCAAAGCCAACACGACTACCAGAATTACATCATTGAGTATGGTATCGGTTGTTGGGATTATGCCATTGAGACATATGAAGGGTTAAGTTTGGTAATCAATATGGGAACTGATTTTTCAGTTGATATGTTTGATACTTTGGTTTTACCTAACCACGACCAAAATTGCTCCATAATGAGCGTAGAATGGACCTCTGACGATAGTTTCCCTGAAGAGGTAGAAACATACACCTACACGCCACCTGTGCAGGAATATGTGCCTACACCAGCCCCGACCTACATTCCTGAACCGAGCCCTGTTACAGAAACTTATAGTGAGCCAGAGACAATAAGCGATGACGTTGAGGATGTTGTGAATGATGTGAACAATACAGAGGAAGAAGAGACTATTGAGCAACAAACTTCAGAGGAATTAACCTCGCCCCAAGAAGACAACGAGCCAACAGAAGTACCTCGCTTCAAGGAAGGTCTGATTAGTAAATTGATAAGCTTTTTTAAGAGTTTGTTTTAATTATAGATTTATATGACCACTGGAATAGCATTATCAATAGCTGGTTTCATTATTCTTCCTTTTTTGCCGTACATATTTTCAAAATTTTTCCCGCGGGCAAACAAAAAAGTGAGAGATTTCTTTGAACCAAAAGAAACCCTCGTTGGTGAAAGTTCGGAATTTGACACAATGGTTAGTAATTCATCATCTACTGTATATAAAGTCGGGTGTTGGATAACTGGCGTATTAGTGTTTTTGGGTAGTTGGATATATGCCATTGCAACCTATGGTTGGTTTTTAGGTATAGCTTTTGGCTGGTTTCCAGCAATGATAATCGCTTTTATTTCAGCATTTATCTGGCCTATTTTAGCTCTAGGTTTAATTGGTCTAATTGCTCTCGCAGTCTAGTTCTATGGCACGTCGTTACAGAAAATCTTCAGCAGAAAACACTTTTGATGAGCTAGTCAGAGCAAGCTCTGTCTTACCTTGGTGGCTGTCAGTTGGCGTAGCTGTACTCTTATTTATTTTCGTACCTTTTGGTATCACTGAACCAGAAAGCTCATTTTCAATCAATGATGTATCTGGTCTATTAGTAGGCATCATTTTTGGGATTGCTTTCAAATACTTCGTTCCTTTAGCATTGGTTTTGGGAGGAGTAATAAACCTATTCAAACGAGGAAAGAGTGCTTGGATGTTCAGCTCAATAAGTAAGCGTGGCGCTAAAGAAACGCTACGCAATTTAAGTTGGAAGGACTTTGAGTTTTTAGTCTCTGAATACTACAAGCGACAAGGTTACAGAGTTGATTTGATAGATGCACAGGGTGCTGACGGTGGTATAGATATTAAACTCTATAAGGACAACAATTTGTTCCTAGTACAGTGTAAACACTACAAATCTTGGAAAGTTTCAGTACAGATAGTCAGAGAGCTGTATGGTGTGATGACGGCTGAAAACGCACAAGGTGGTTTTGTTATTACTACAGGCAGGTTTACAAAAGATGCGGTTTCTTTTGCTGAAGGTAAAGAGATGAAGTTGATTGATGGAAACCAGTTAGAAATGATGCTTGAAGATGACTTGGATACCATATCAGTACAAAATACAGACGAAGAAAAAAGTATTTGCCCAAGATGTGGCAATAAACTAGTTAAGCGAAAAGGTCCTAAAGGTGAGTTTATGGGCTGTAGCTCATTCCCCAAGTGTAGATACACTACAGATTTGGTTTANGAAANTGATGTTTGATTGTATNTATTTACGGTCTTTGTAAAGTTCTGAAAGCCAAGCAATTGGGTCACCAATTCGTGCTAGCACGAGAAGCATACAAAAACAGCCTCGTTTGAGGCTGTTTTTGTATGTGAAGCAAATGACTATTTTACTTCAAAGTTAAACGTCATGCCTGAATGCAAATGTTCTGCAATGTGGCAGTGAGTCATCCATTTGCCTGGATTACTCATATCCACTAAGAGATCGACCGTCTGACCTTTAGGGATTAGGACAGTGTCTTTCCATTGCATATTCTCATTAGGTTCTTCATCGGTAGCTAAGACAACAAATCGCTGTCCATGGAAGTGAATCGGGTGCTGCATCGGGTGCATACCATCATCATCGTTAAAGATGCGAACTTTTACTAAATCACCAGTGGCAAATGACCAGTCGATTTCGTCATTCTTAGCACCAGTATCGATATCCTCGATAACCCACTCAATGTTTTCATCGGTACTCATGTTATTCATCATGGCCATATCATCCTCCCATTCAATTCCATCTTCAGAATGCACCTCGTCTTCAGCACCCATCATGCCATCCATCATGTCGTTCATATGATTTTCCTCATCATGGTCATGCTCGTGGTCGTCATCTTCGAGAAATGGTTCACAACCTGCCATTCCCTGCATCATCTCACAATGTTCAACCGCTTGCTCACGAGTCATTTCGATCCCCATAAGGTTAACTGTTTCGCCGTCACTGTCGCCACCCATCATCTGTTGCATCATTTCCATACCATCCATGCCTTTCATCTCGATATCAAGGCGCAGGTTCTTGTCAGGTGCTTTAGCTAAGAGAGCTGTAGAGTTAGCTCGTAATTCAGCATAATCACCAGCACTTGAACGGAGTTGTGCAAACTCGGCTTGTCGGTTGGTACCAGATGGCTGTACGGTTACTGTTCCCATTGACTGACCGCGATGATCAATAACGTAGGTGCCCGGTGTGTCGTAGTAGAGCTCAATGACGTAACGTTCGGCTGGAGCAATGATTTGATGTTCAATCATTTCCTCTTGCTCAATTCGTCCAAGATCACCACCCACCAACTTCATCTCTGCTCCTTCAAACTCTAGTTCAAAGGTTCGAGTATTAGCTACATTTGTGATAAAGGCTCGCACGATTTCTCCTTGATTGACTGTGAGTTCGTAATCTTCTTGGTCATTGATGAGTAACTTGTCACCAAATCGCCCCATGAGCGTGTTTGAAACAAACTCACGGGTAAATTCACCATCTTCAAGAATATCGTCAACTATTAAGTACTCTTCTTGATCTGCATCATTCCAATATCCTTGTTCCTCAACAATGAAGTTCCCGTAAAGACCAAGTTCCTGTTGGTAATCTTCACGAACGTGTGGGTGGTACCAGTACACGCCAGTATCAGGAAATTCGAGCACATAACTGAATGTCTCACCGACCTCGACTGGTGGTGTAATCGGCACTGCGCCGTCCATTCGCCAATCACCACGCAAACCATGGGCGTGCACAGCCGTATCCATGTCGATGTTGTTGGTAAAGTTAATGGTCACCTTAGCGTCTTTTTGCACTTTAATGACTGGACCAGGAATTTGTCCATTGTATGCCAGTCGTTTAACAGTTTGATTTCCAACTTCTTGCGTGACGATAGTAGCTTCCATGTCATAAGTGTCACCATCATTCAATTCAACAATTTCCGTTGGCTTAACTTGTTCGAGCTCATGCTCGGGAAGCTTGGTGAGATCAGATTCTTCCGTTATACCACCCATACGACTACCGCTCATCATATCGTTCATATCAAACGAGCGGTCGGTATCATTATTCACGTACCAGAGACCTCCCACAACTAGCAAGAAGATCAATCCTAATCCGATAATATATTTCATACTATACTTGTCTTTACTTGATTTAATTTTAATTCCTTAGTATAATTGCCAATTAAACTCCCGCATAGGTACCCCTGCTACATTTCTCACCTGAACCGTAACTTTTTCTGACACCGCGTCTGGGGCCGTAAAACGTACCGTACCGGTTCGGTGGTGTCCACCAGGCGGATCGCCGTCCCAGGCGGTTGGTTTAATTTCCTTACCATCATCATCAATGATGACTACTGACTCAAGAATGTCCATCGACAGATCAACACTGTGAGTTTGCAGCGTCCAGGCAAATTCCCAGTCGCCAGTTTCCGGAAGCGCTAAAGGTTTAACGGTCACACTCACCGGTCCAGTTTCATCTGTTTGCTCTCTGTACGTCGTAATATCGGACGGACTTTCAGAGCTCTGAGTAGCAGCACGCTCTTCCTGAGCGCCCGTATCTTGCGTATTGATACCTTGATACACAACATAGCCAATGAGGAAAACTAGAACGCCAACACCTATCAGCAAAGGCAACTTAGACATAGAGAATGGTCTTAATCTTGTAAATCATATAACTCATGCCAGCTAGGTTCGCAGCAATGCCAAACCAGAACAGCTCTATCTGATACTGGCTCACGAACACGACTAGTCCGGTTGCTCCCAAAACCGGAAGCAAATTGACTAGATAGTGCGTACAACAGGAGATCATAGCGGCGGTTGAGGCAGTCCCGGAAACGGCCATTACCGTGCCGTGGGATTGTTCGTGGACTTTTTGTCTCAGATACGAATAGAGTGTCACCTGGATACCAAACCCGACCGCCAAAGTGACGATATACGGCCAAAACTGTGCCCACTGGTCAAGCATAAACGCAAATCCGGAGATAAAGGTCAACACAGCCGCATACAGCGCGAGCAAACCCACGGACGCAAGCGCGCCGAAAACAGCAGCTTTGCCTGCAAGGTAATAGTGACTGTTCATAAGAACGTACTATACACTACAACCGCCACCGCCAGCAGTTGTTTGTGCTGGACCAGCTAAGGACTGCTTCACTGCCGCAAAGCCAGAGGCGCTGGAAAGACCTTGTCCCAAGAGATCCTTGGCTGGGACATCAGCGAAATCGATCCCGTTTTGTGCAGTGAAAGCCGCAATAGTTTCGTACGTACCCGGGAACCAGTAGGTATTGACCCCGAGGGCTATATCGTACATCTCTTCTTCACTCACATCGTTAGCGGCCAGCAATTCTAAGAGTCCGAGCATGGCCATGCCGTGGTTACAGTCCGGGAAGTAGGTAGAATTATTACAGCATGGGCGATAAATACCTTGGGAAACTCGCTCTACCAGAGCCTGTTGCTCAGCGGTTAAACTTACCCAGGGGTAATTGTTGTAATGATCCATGATATCACCACGCCGGAGCGTCCAACCCCCAGTGGCAGCGAAACGACTCGGGTCNCCGCCGTATTGTTCGTCAGTCATTGGTCCCTCGCTCAAAATTGGATTCTGATTGGCCAGACCAAAGGCCCAGAACAAGTTAAGCATATCCTGAGCATTGTCTTGGGTCATGACGACATCTCCAGCGCTGGTGTTGTAGAGCATACTCCTCATCGTGTCCGACATGCCACCGCGCGCTTCATACAGTTGGGTAATTTTAGCTTCGTCAATCACTCCGGCACTCAGCATTTTCTGTCCCAAGTCACCCCAGGAGATTGGCAAAGGAACACTTTCGGGCATAACCGAAGGCAGTACAGTCGGATCCTTTTCCATTTCTTCACCCGCGCCACCCTTCATAGCCATAGTGTTTCCCGGACCTGCTATTTGTATAACACCGGTCATCCAAAGCGTACCAAACGCCAGTGTGAAGATGAGAGACGTTGCCAGAACCAGGGTGGCTGCTTTCCAGGGGTTAATGCTTTGTCCTACAGCCGTTGTTTCCGTTGCGCTTGATTCAACATCCGGGAGAGAGGGGTCATTTGTTGTCTCTTCTTTTTTATTGTTACAACAATTCATTGTTAGTTTTTGATTACATTTCCGCTAAATTTCATCCGCACTTCCGGTGTCACGACTGAGTTTGTTGCCAGCATCAATTCTCTGGTTACCGGTCCGGTGCCGTTTGGCCCATGGGCCAGCGGGTCGTAGATGGCCTGCACCTTCTCTTCACCGCCGGCTGGTATCACCACTGAGTTCACTTCACTGCTATGCATGCCGAACGTGAGGCCGGCAATCACACCCTCGGTGCACATACAGCTCGTACCGGCTTTAGTGACAGTAACGTCTTCCGTTCCTTCATTTTTGAGCGTATAGGTGGTGCTGACTTTACCACCGAAGATATCNATGTCACCAAAATTATACGGCTCTTCAACTACTGTTAACGCAGACGACACACTTGGTACCGCACTGACAGTTTCCTGATCATTATCAAAGTAACGAGCAGCAAAAATGAGCACCACTGCCAGTACTAACGCGCCAATAATATACTTGTTCATGGTTATTCTTTCTTAATTTTAATAACTATTCTCCTTCTGCAATATCAACCTGCACGGCTACTTCCGCTTCAGGAGTGTTCGGATCGTTGGTCGGCAAGAAGACCGTTCGTTTGAATACGTCTAACGGTTCTTCGTGTAAATTAGGATCAAAGACCACCGTGAGTGTCGTATCTTCTCCTGGCTCTATAATTGAGTCTGCAATGGTCGCTGACGTACAGCTACAGCTAGTGGTAATCTGACCAATCTCGAGATTCTCGGTGCCAGTATTTGCCACCGTGAAAGTTGTTTTCACCGTGCCTCCGTATTGTGGAATGATGCCGAAATCATGCAGCGTACGACTGAGTGATATTTTGGGACCATCGTTGTCTACCATCGCAGCTTCGTTTTCTAACGGCATCATAGAACCGGTATACGGACCAGATTCAGTAAGTGGGTACTGATCCTCCTGCCAGTGAATCATGCCGCCGCCAACGCTTTTAATGTTGGTGTAGCCGAGTGACTCCATAATGTTGTATGCAGTCTGACTGCGCGCTCCACTGCGACAATAGATGATGATCTCTTTATCTTTCATATCCTCACCGAGTCCGATCTCATCCAGTGTTTCTTGCGAAAGGTTTTGCACCGGCAACAGTAGAGCGTTTTCCAGGTGAACTTCCTCGTATTCTTCAGGTGTGCGAACATCAAGCAGTATCACATCTTCACCACCTTGAACTTTTCTAACTACCTCAGCCGGACTGATCTCAAAGTCTCGCAGCGAATCACTATGCTCAGGAGCACTGTGTTCCTCTTCAGCATGCTCATCACCAGCTATATGCTCAGCCATTTCATCATCCATCCCTTCCATACCAAACGGCATGGTAACCGGCATGAAATAGAAGCTTCCCAGCAATAGGAGTGCTGCACCGACGATTATTACACCAATGGTTGATTTATTCATTTTTATTTTTCGTTACACTAATAAAAACAGCAGCGACACAAAATGTCCTACTGGTTTAGTAGTGTGCTAGAAAAGTTTTGGATGCAGAATTCCGCTCGAGAATAATTCCTGGAGGGGTCTGTAGGAAAAAGAGTACACTCGCTCGACTATTTCTTTAGAGATAACTATTTCTTTAGAGATAATTGGTTCAGCATATAGCTTTCGAGAAAGTAGATTAGGAGCAATGGTGATCAGTACGACAGCGGCGACCAATGCTGAGAGTAGCAAAGTAAGGGCCGGGAGGGTGGCGGTAAACACTGACTGCCACGCGCCAAGGTGTTCATCAAGTGACATACTGCACAACTCACCCTGCGCGGACATAAACGGGCAACCTGTAGACTGTCCGACCATATCCATATCCATACCCATCGTCATATGGAAAAGACCACCGAACATCGCGCCTAGAAATACCAAGCCCACTATTGCACTATAGAATCGTGACCGCTTATTCATTAATTTTAAGCATAACAACAATTTCACCAAATTTCTATACATTTTGTGCCTATGCCAGCTATTTCGATTAGGTCTGAACTATGTGTCGTTATTTGACACGCAACAGACTTTGCAGAGCCAAACAAACAAGACTCCAAAGAAAAAGCCGTACGCAACTGACTCGATAAGGCCTATTAACATTCCTACAGCCGAAAAGCTAAAGCCGGGGTAAGCGATTTTAAGAATGTTCTGGTGCAGCTCTTTAAGCGCTGGTTCAGTGAGCAACAATCCCCAGAGCATACAGAGGGCAAAGAAGGCGACAAACAGACCAGCGCCAACCCATCCCGTTCTTGTATATGATTTCATGTGTTTCATACGATTGCTCATAAATGATGGTAACTAAAATTTCGCCCGCTTCAATCGTAATGCATTAAGGAGCACGCTGATAGAACTAGCAGCCATGGCTCCGGCAGCGATGATTGGACTGAGTAAGAAGCCGAAGAATGGGAAGAGTAGCCCAGCTGCTACCGGAATCCCAGCCGTGTTGTACACAAAGGCCAGGAAGAGGTTTTGCTTGATGTTGCGCATCGTTGCGCGACTGAGTTTGATGGCGGTTACAGCATCGAGTAAGTCACTCTTGATTAAGACAATGTCAGCACTCTCGATAGCAACGTCAGTACCAGCGCCGATGGCGATACCAATGTCTGCTTGCGTTAAGGCTGGCGCGTCGTTGATACCATCACCCACCATACCGACATTCAACCCTTTTTCCTGCAACGCTTTAACGTGATTGGCTTTATCTTCGGGCAAGACTTGTGCATACACGTTTTCTGGTCCGATACCCACTTGCGTAGCAATCGCCTTAGCAGTCCGTTCGTTATCACCAGTAATCATGAACACCTCAATATTTTCTTTTCTGAGTCTCTCAATCGCTGAAGCCGAACTCTCTTTCATCGTGTCAGCAACGGAAATAATTCCCAGCAACTTTTCTCTATCCGCAAACAACATAACGGTATTGCCTTCTTCTTCAAGGGTCTCAATGTTTTTAAGCTTGTCTTCGTAGGAAATTCCTTTCTCTTTCATGAGCTTGCGTGTGCCGATGTAGTAGACGGTGCCGTTGATGGTCCCAGAAAGGCCGTGGCCGGGGATTTCCTCAAATTTTGAGACATCTTTAAGTGTCATCTCTTTCTCTTTTGCATATTTTACAATCGCTTCAGCGAGGGGATGCTTAGAATTTTTTTCGATTGCTGAGGCGAGCGCAACCAATTCTTCTTCACTCAGATCAGTAAAGCTCTCTGCTCCGGTGAATGCCGGCTCGCCTTTGGTGATGGTGCCAGTCTTATCGAGGATAAGCGCGTTTATCTTTTGCGCTTGTTCGAGTGCCTTAGCACTCTTAATCAAGATACCGTTCTCGGCCCCAAGACCCGTTCCCACCATAATTGAAGTTGGCGTCGCCAGTCCCAGCGCACACGGACAGGCGATAATCAGTACCGTAATAAGAATGGTGAGCGCAAACAAGAAGGTAGATCCAGCCAGCCAGA
Organism: bacterium; assembly: GCA_002710785.1. Taxonomy (GTDB): domain Bacteria; phylum Patescibacteriota; class Minisyncoccia; order Phycocordibacterales; family UBA918; genus OLB19. Next base: position 61,112 of record PAMC01000012.1, on the reverse strand, counting down.
ACCAAACGGCAAATGAAACAAGAGCGATCACAATCACCGCCCAGACGAAGTAGCCAGAGACAATATCCGCCAAGCGCGCAATTGGTGCCTTGGAACCCTGCGCTTCCTGAATGAGCTTAATGATCTGCGCTAGGGCGGTGTCTTTCCCTACCTTCAAGGCCTTGAACTTAATAGCGCCGGATTTGTTGATAGTGGCCCCGATGACCGCGTCACCCGCCTTTTTATCCACCGGTACGCTTTCGCCGGTGATCATACTCTCGTCGATGCTCGTGGTACCTTCAACGATCTCACCATCGACGGCAATTTTTTCACCCGGGCGAACTACGATAACGTCTCCCACCACCAAATCTTCGATAGGTACTTCAACCTCCTTACCATCGCGTACCACCGTAGCGGTTTTGGCTGCGAGGTCCATTAATTTTCGAATCGCTTCAGAGGTTTTGCCTTTGGTCGCCTCCTCAAGGTATTTGCCGAGGAGAATCAGCGCGATAATCACGCCAGCAGTTTCAAAGTAGAGATTTTTTACAAACGAATAATCTCCCCCAATGATGGCGTAGACAGCATACAACCCATACAGATACGCTGCGGCGGTACCAAGGCCAATCAGTGAGTCCATATTGGGTGTACGCTTCCAGAGGTTATAGAAGCCGACAGTGTAGAATTTGTAGCCGGCGACTACTACCGGTATCGAAAGCACAAGTTGTGTGAGGGCAAAGCGGAGTGGAAATTCAGAGGGATTGAGAAAACCCGGAATCAGGCTTTCACTAATGAGTTCACTCATTGCCAGATACAATATCGGCAGCGAAAAAACGGCCGCCACCGCAGTCTTAGTCTTCAGTATTTTTATTTCCCGTTCCTTGGCCTTTTTTTCCTTCTCGTATATATCTTCACCCTCCTCAACGATAATGGCTTCGTAACCAGCCTTATCAACCGCTTTTTTAAGTTCATCAAGCGACACTGCTGAGGGATTGTAGGAAAACTTAGCGTAGGCATTGGCAAAGTTAGTATCGACATTTTTCACCCCGGAAAATGCTTCTAGCGCATCTTTGACTACCCCCGCACAGTGATCTGACCCCATGCCGATGACCTTAAACTCCGCATCGAGGTAATCTTCATCCAAGAGTGTGTAGCCGGTGTTAGCGACTGTTGTTTCGATCTCTGCCGGGCTTGTAATTGACTCATCAAAATCAACCTCGCAACTATTATTTGCATAATTAACATGTGCCGTCTTGACTCCAGCTACATCCTGCAAAGCCTTTTCGGTTGTAACCGCACAACTCGCGCAGTGCATACCGGTAATTTTGTAACGCTTTTTTGTTAAACCAAACACAGGCTTTGCTTTCGTAAGCGCTTCCTCTGTATGGTTATGGTGTTGATGTTCGTGTTTCATGTTGTTTAGTGTTCTTTATGAGTACCTTGATTAGTAGCGCTCTTGCCTTCACTGTCTTTTGTGTCACCATCCTCCGGCGATGCATGCCCACCTCCGTGAGAATGTCCTTTCATCATAAATATATGCGCTCCAAACATGAGCAGCAGGGCTCCCCAGATTACCCAGTCTTTTGGTAAGCCGAAGGTAAAACCGCCAACCGTAAATAGCACTAAAAGCCCAATTGGCACCAAACAGAAGGCCAGCATCATAATAAGGTGTTTGGTGTGTGATTTTGATTGTTTGTCTTTCATAGTTTAGTTGATTATGTTAATTTCATCGGCCACTGAAGTTGTATGACTGGTTTCTAGTTGCAAGGTAGAGAAGTAGAACTGGTACTTTTCTCGCAACAGCCGCTCTGCCATCTCGAGAATCTGTTGCCCATTCTCAGACTTCTCAATTTCTAGATGAGCTGAGAAGATGTTTTTGTCTGAGGTGAGTACCCAGGCGTGCATATGTCGCACTGCAGTGACTCCTGGCAGTGCGAGCAAGTCAGTCTTGACCTGTTCAATATCTACCTCCTTGGGGACTGTTTGCATGAAGACATTAAAGGCATCAGCAATAATCTTGTATGACGCCCAGAGCAGAACCAGACCAAAGGCCATACCGAGAATGGCGTCAATCGGAGTGTAGCCAGTGAGCGCAATGACTGCTGCTGCGATCAAGATTAAGATACTCCCCACAAATGTTTGCATGATGTGCCAAAAGGCACCCTTCATATTCATATTGGTTTTCTGCTCTTGGTATATAAGCTTGAACGCAATAAATTCGGTAATTAAACCGCCCAGCGCAGCTACTAGCATAATACCGGTTGGGAGTTCAACGTCTGCGCCAAGCCGCATATATCCCATGTAGAGCACATAGAGCGCCATCAGTAGCAGGAACACCCCGTTTAAGAGCGCACCAACAATCTCCGCTCGTCTAAACCCATAGGTCGCGTTTGCATTAGCTTCTCTGCTTGAAATTCGATTGGCGACAAATGCGATGAGAATACCACCGACCGCTGAAAAGGTATGAAACGCGTCAGAGATGACCGCCACTGAGCCAGAGTAGAATCCGAGTCCAAGCTCGATTAAGAAATAGATGCCCGTCATCCAACCGGTAATTTTGAGTATGCGGGCGTTTGTTTCGACACCGTGGAAGCTACCAGTTCCACGGTTGTGAGAAGGTTGAGTGTTGGTTTGTTGTTTTTCCATGTTATTACAATATAAGTATACCTCTATTCAATTCCCCTTAAACCACGATTGCGTAACCAACCATAAAAGAGAGCCCCTAAAAACATGCCAGCAACACCGGCCAACACTGGCCAGTTACCCATACCAACGGCTGCAAATGAGGTACCAGGGCAGAGCCCAGTCAAACCCCAACCAACGCCAAACACACTCGCGCCTAGGAGATTCCACTTTGAGATGCTCAGTCGAGGCGGTAGGCTAAAGCTTCCACCCCACAATGACTTATCGAGCAGACGGGGTATAAGGTGATAGCTCAAGGCCACCACCACCAAAGCACCGCCAATCACGAAAGCTAATCCCAAATCTTCCAGTCGTAAAAAAGACAAGACAACTTCCGGCACGGCCGCTCCGGAATACGCTAAACCAAAACCAAACAGTGTTCCGCCTAAAAGTAGTGCCAACTGTGTTTTCTTACTTTTCATACGCGTTTAAAAAAGTGACTTGGTTAGCGTAGCTACTAAAATACCGACCGCCAAAAACGTGATGGTGGAGACTATCGATGAGCGTTCCGCCATGGCGTTGCCACAGATACCGTGACCTGACGCACAGCCGGCGGCCATACGAGTACCAATCCCCACGAGCAAGCCGCCCAGGAACAGTCGCCATGGTGAGAGGCTGGTCACTACCGCTTCACCATTGTTAAAGAACAAAATGTACAGTAAACCTCCCAGCACTAAACCGACAGCCAGTGTCAATCGCCAGGAGCGGGTCGCGACAAATTTGTCCCGATTGAAAAAAGAGGTTGGGTCAGTGATCAGGTATGACCAGGTGGATGTAAAAATAGTTGAGGCACCAGCCACCAAACCGGTTAGCAGGTACACAAGTGAGATGCCCGCGCCCACCAATAGTCCGCCAATAATGTAGTGTTCGATACCAAGAGGAAATAGTGTCTCCATACGCATTACTCAATGAGGACTAAAGCAAACATGGCGGTCATGCCAATGACCATCATGAAGAGTTGGGTAGCCGACCCTGACCGACTGGACGTTTTATGTAGCTGTGGCACTAAGTCAGAGCCGGCAATGTAGACAAACATACCGGCCGCCACCGCTGAGGTGCCAGCGACCAGCAGTTCATTCTCACCGATGGCAAATACAACGAGTACACCTAACAAAGCTGTTAGTGAAGAAGCAAAGTTGGTCAGGAGAGCTTGCCCGCGGCTAAATCCCGAGTGAATCAGCAAACCAAAGTCGCTAAGTTCCTGCGGTATTTCATGAAGCGCGATGGCGATGGTGACAGCAATACCGGCTTCGACACTGATCAGAAAAGCCGCCCCAATGGCGATACCGTCAATAAAGTTGTGGAGCACATCTGAAGTCAGGACAAGGTAGCCAAGCGGTTTGTGGTGCATGTCACTATGATCGTGCTCAGCCTGGTCGAAGTGATCGTGATGGTGCCAATGCAGGAACTTTTCCAGGATAAAGAACGCGAGAATACCAAGGAGGACAAAAAACGCGGCCAGGTTAGCTTCAAGTATCTCAATCGCTTCCGGTATCAGGTGTATGAAAGCGTTGCCAAACATCGCACCACCAGCTAAACCGATTGACAAAAAGGTGAAGTAGCGAAGTTTCGCTTGATCAAGTTTGACAGTAAAAATCCCGATGAGAGATATGAGACTCACCGCTACACTGCCGATAATTGCGTACAGTAATATTGACATACGTTATTGGTTACGACTCAAGAGCCAGTTATATACAACCGCAAATAGGTAAAGTATTACAAAGCTGATAATGGCCGACTCGATCATGCCCCCAACGATTCCCGCTACCGAAAGTGAGAAGAAGAGATGCCACTCTTGCATCATGGCAGCAGCGCCGGTGTAAATACCAAGATTCCCGAGTAGGCCAAGAAGGAGCATGATAATGGCTGAGAGAATTGCTCCAGCGTACCCAAGGTAGGTTGCGTGTAGTGTTTTCATATTATTTTTTCTTCGCTAATTTATAAACGCCAAGAATCTCTTCAATGGCCTTCTTGGATCTATCAGACTTAATTTGATTGATCGTACAGGTAGAGAGATGTTTCTCAAGCACCACGTCTTCAAATGAGCCGAGCGAGTTTCTAATAGCTGAAGACTGGGTGATCACATCAATGCAGTATTTATCTTTCTCGATCATCTTTTGCAGACCGCGTACTTGTCCCTCAATTATTTTTAAACGTCGACTGAGCCGTTTCTTTACTTCTGGTTTCATCATTGACACAGTATACCCCTAGGGGGTATATAAGTCAACTACGTTGTGCCCAACCGAACAAACGTATGTGACGGCAGACCAAACCTGTAAATATTTGGGACAGGATATGCAAAACTAACAGAACCACTGTGCGGCACCGCTCTGTTAGTTCCTTTTATAAAATCATCACTAACAAACAGCAGACTCAAATGTTACGCTAGAGAATCTAACTTTTCAGCAAGCTTGTTCTTGTCAACGCCGCCGGTAGAGAAAAGCTCATCATCAATGACAATGCCAGGGGAAGCGAAAATACTGTACTTAGAAACCAGTTCTTGCCCCTTTTCACTGGTAATATCAATTTCTTCGACGGTAATCTTGTCCTGATAGTCCGGCATGATCTCGTCAAAGATCTTCTTGGCAGCCGCGCAGTTGTGGCAACCGACCATGGTCAAGAATTGAATGGTGTGCATATTTGTTAGTTTGGTATTAGAGTTTGTTAATTAATTTTCGTCTCGGTCATTTTCTTGGCTCGGCGTTCGCGAACCCAGTAGATGAGAAGTGGAACAATAATCAGAATCCAAAGGGTTATCCAGGAGTACGGGGCCGGAATGTAATCCGGACTATCGGCATGATCGTCTTCCTCTGCAACCACTTCATCGTGGCCGTGTTCCTCTGGAGTGCCCGGTTCTTCTTCATGCTCTTCAATCTCAGCAATTTGACTGTTTTCTCCACCAGTTACCAGTATAACCATTTGGTTCCAGCCTTTATGCACAAAGCTCTCTTCGTACCACTGGTGTGAAGTTCCGCTAATAAAGATGAACGCGCCAAGTACGATCAAACTCGCTCCGGTCAGTTTGGTAACCAACGCTGTTTTGCTGGCAATATTGCTCACGGCATTCACACCGAGAATACCGAGAATAGCAAGGAAGATGAGCGGTGTCGCCCGACCAACGCCATGGATAAAGCCAAGCCAGGCGCCAGTTACCATACTGCCAGTCAACGCAATGTCTCCGAGGAGTACGTAAAAGAGTGGGTTGGGGCAACCAACGCCGGCGTTGCCCAAAAAGAGCCCGAGAAAGAACGCCTTTAGATAGTCTCCCTGTTCCTGAATAAAGCGCGGGTAAGAACCTTTGTAGCTGGGCATTTCAAACTTAATGAGTTTCAGTTCAGAAAGGCCGAATACGAAGGCGGCCAAACCACCAATTATGAAGAGAATCCGGCTGACAGTACCAGCGCTACCAACCGCGTCCTCAAGTCCGAGTGCCTGGCCGACAAAACCAATAAAGAGTCCGTAAATTGACAATGTTATCGAAAGTCCCAGACCAAAAGCAAGCGCCATACCGAGTCCTTTCTTTGGACCTTTACCCATTGCAAGTGGCACAATCACAAACGCCAGCGGCAAGGTGCAGGGCAGGACTATCATCGAGAGTCCGACTACGTAAGCGAAAGCTAGATTAACCGTCTGTCCAGGAGTAGTAAAGAGATAGAATCCTCCGATCAGCAATACCGAAAAGAGAATGAAGGCCAACATCACCAGCCATTTTTTACCTGTGTCATTCATGTAAATATTATTAGATAGCAACCACAATAAAAGGTTGCACAATTATATTAAGGATGGTACTCCATCAAGGGGTATTATCGTCAAGCTCTCTATCCACACAACTAGTGTCTTTCTCTGCAGGGTTCTTTGAGCTATCCCCTGTCTGCTACAGTACCAAAAGGATGAGAGCGGTGTACGCAACCGAACCTAAAATAAAGAAAATCGGTGCTCCTTTGTCTCTCGAAGGGATTAGGTCAATCATTGTAATGTAAAAGAAACCACCGACCGTAAAGGCAAAGATAAAGTGATAAATGTAGTTTTCGCCCAGGGCAGTGAGCGCCGAAAGCAATACGCCCAGTACTGCTGAGCCAGCCAGCAACCAACGAAACAAAAGGTTAAAGCGAACTTCATGGTGTACTTCCTCAAATGAAACTACCCCAATAGCGGCGTAAAAAGCCAGCGGAACAAAAAACAACGCACTCTCTATCACATCCTGAAGGGCCATTGCGTACAGGATCGATCCCATCACTAAGTAATATGTGAACAACACCCAGAAGTGGATTGCACTGTGGGCAAAGTGCCAGCGCTCAGTATTATCGTGGTAGTGTTGGTAAGAGGCTTTCTCGAAAATATGCACCACCACAAAACCGGCCAGCAGAATGACGTACAAACTGGTCCCGAAATGGTCCGCGCGAGCGGATACATCAGGCAATAGAAACACAAAGGAATATGCGACTGCTGTGCCGGCAACAAACGAAATGGCATACCGACGGATTTTACCAATCAGAACCAATCTTTCATTCCAAAAATGAATAAAGCCGAGTAAAATAGTAATGATCAGACTGAAAGTGAGCGCGATCGTCATAACAAGTATTCTATGCACTGTAGAATACCACGAAATAAGTTAGGCGGTGGATACGTACAAATCTAAGTCGTTTAACTTTTTGTTAGTCTTAATACCTAAAGTTTGTTCGAAAGACGTTTGTTTAGAGAGACGTCCAACCAGAGACTAAACTTAGTAAATAAACACAAAAAATATGCAATACGGATATGCAAAAACTGTAAACCTTCCTTTTGCGGAAGTGATCGAGAAAGTAACTGAGTCGCTCGCGCGAGAGGGATTTGGCGTTTTGACCACTATTGACGTCAAAGCGACCATGAAAAAGAAACTTGACGTCGAGTACGAAAATTACACCATCCTCGGTGCATGCAATCCGCCCTTTGCTCATCAGGCACTGCAAGCAGAAAAGGAAATTGGTTTGTTACTGCCTTGCAATGTGATCGTGTATGAGGCCGATGGAGCGGTACACCTTTCAGCCATTCTGCCAGTAGTGGCGATGAGTATGGTTGAGAATGAGGAACTGAAGGATATTGCCAGCCAGGTGGAAGAGAAGCTTAAATCTGCCATCGACGCAGTATAAGTACCGCCAGGTACGTTGCCACAAAAGCAATGGTTATACTCCCCACGATATCTATAGCGTGATGCACGCCAGAGAGCACACGACCGATTCCCACCAAGATACCGAGCAAAATCAAAATACTACCGACCAACTTATTTTGGGTGTAAATGATAGCACCCACAGTCACGGTCAAGAGAGTGTGGTCGGACGGAAAGCCATTATCAGGAGCATGTTCTATCAGCGCAGACATGTGTCCATCGACAAACGGACGCGGGCTTTCGACTAGAAAATTTGCCAAACGGCTAAGTATAAACGCCGTTGGCAGTGCCAATAAGGAAACCCTGAACAAATTTTTCCGACCGACCCGTGTGCCATACAAAAACACAAGGAGGCCCGCCACAACCACGACCAGATAGAGTTTAGTCGCTAGAAATACTACAAACCAGTCCATTTTTATTGCACGCTCGTTATTGCTTTTCCAGCGTGACTTCGATCTCTTGTTCTTTTCCGTCGTGCATGATCTTCAGCGTTATGGTTTGATCGACCTCAAATTCCCGCAAAACTGCTGCCAGGCTGCGTGAGCCGTCAAGTTTCTCTCCTTCAACTTCGAGAATAATGTCGTTCTCCTCGAGGCCAGCTTTATCAGCCGGCGAACCAGGAATGATGGCTAAGTCGCTGCGCTCTTTGCCCCGGATTATCAATACACCGTACGCCACATCAAGATTGTTGCGTTCGATGATCTCGTCAGTCAGCTGCAAATACCGAACTCCCAAGAATGGCCGGACAATCTCTCCGAACTCGGCCACACTCGTAAAGACTGACTCCACTACATTACTCGGCAAAGCAAAACCGATATTCTCGCCGCCGCCCGCTACCGCCACATTAACCCCTACGACTTTTCCTGCGGTGTTAAGAAGCGGTCCGCCCGAGTTTCCGCGATTAATGGCTGCGTCGGTTTGGATCACCCCTTCAAGTGATTCACGAAACCGAAACCCGTCACCAGCCACGATGTCGCGCGAGAGACCAGAGACCACGCCCACCGAGACACTATTGGGGAACTCAGCCAGAGCATTGCCGATCGCAATGACCGTTTCGCCTAAGCGGATGTCTGAAACATCCGCAAACTCTAAGAAAGCGAAGTCTTCATCCGCCTCGATTTTGAGTATGGCCACGTCAAGTGACGGATCTTTGGCTACTACGGACACTTCATACTCAGTGCCGTCATTGGTAATGGCGGTGTAGTCAACGCCGTCTTGGTCAACCACGTGTTTGTTGGTGACTATGTAGCCATCGGCCGAGACCAGGAAGCCGGTCCCGCCGCCAATCTCCTGGCGCTCGGTACCCACTTGTCGTTGGCGCGGAATCTGGAAACTGCCTCCGCCACCATAAAAGCCGCCAAACGGACTCCAGAAGTTTTCGTAGTACTGCTCATAGACCGGCACATCGGCTGAGATACTGATGGATACTACGGCAGGAATGGCCGTTTCGACCACGTCAGGGATGGTTTTTTGCTCCGTTTTTTGGGCTGTCTGTTCCGTGAAGTCTGGTGACGTCACTGTGTTTACCGTAAACACACCGACAGATATAAAATACCAGGCAGCTATCATCGTTATAGCCGAAGCTGTAATCGCTGTCAAAATTATGTAAGCAATATCGAAGTCTCTTTTCATATTATTTTTTATACAAGGTATAGTTTGTGTTATCTGCTAAGTAAATAAACGTGTCTTTGATCACATGCCCGGATTCACTGATTAACAACTGGTGTATGTTTGCAGGGGTTTCAATTGTCTGATTTAGACACGACACCGTCGCCCAGACATCAGCCTCAGTGGTAGTGGGAGCCACCACATACGAAGCTACGTTGTGTTTGGTAAGGAGGTGGTTGTGCAATTTACCCGTTTTAGGATCATGCCAAGCGCGCAGGCGCGGTGACGAGGCGGCGAACCCGGCGTTCTTAAGCTCTAGCGTTCCGATAGCCAGACTTCTATCGTCGGGATGGGCCAGCAAAATGGTGACCGGTGTATCTTTGTCGGAGGTAACGTACATATCACCCCCGCCGTTGATTAGAAAATACTGTAAGTTGTGTTCTTCTCTAAGAAAAGCAGCCAGCGCATCTATTGCGTAACCTTTGCCAATCCCGCCCAGGTCAAGTGAGCCGGATTGTAATGAAATTTTTTCCGCGCTAACTTCGAGAATTTCAGGCAGGGGTGGGATGGGTGGTAACTCAGCGGTGGCGGTGAACGTGTAATTGGCGTCATAACCACTTTTGGTGAGCTGCTCACCAATCGCGATGTTAAACACCCCTTCGGTACTTTGGTAGTAATGAAGAGCCTGAGTTAACAGATCGACAAATTGTTCGTCTGGACTGCTAAACACACCGGTACGGTTTAACTGTGACAGCCATGACTCAGAGCGGAAGCGGCTGTACCGTGATTCATACTCTTCCAGCCAGTCAACCATGGAGCGGCGAAGAGCCGTCGGATCAGAAACCTCTTCAAAGAGTTCAATATGCCAAACAGTGCCTAAGGCTTCTATCGGTTGCAGGTTCATACGTCAGTACCGGCTCGTTTTTCTCTTACCGCGTCAAGCGCGTAATTAAAAGCTTCGGTGGTGAGTGAAGTATAACTGACACGAGACAACGAAGCGGTTTCGATAGGCTGGCCGACGATTTCATCACGATACTGGTCAGTAAAGACCTGTTGATGCATGATGGATATCTGATCAGGAGAATTAAACGCCACACTAACGTCAGCTATAACGTTGTCAGTCACTGTTACGGTCGTCCACATTGGTTCAGTTAAAAATGGATTTACGGTGTACGAGTGATCGACGACATACACTTCACTGTCTGACACCACTTCTTCAGTAACCGAGTTAATAACGAATTCGGAGGTCTCAACCGATGGTGATGATGGCATTGTAAATGGTATCACCTGGGTATTTTCTCTTCCAGACATACCTGGCAGCTGCATCGGTACTACTTCGTCGTTGTTCATCATTGGCATGCCGGTGGCGTCTGCTTTGATTTGCTCGAGCGCTGCATCAAAGGCTCGGTTGGTAAGTGACGCCCCGGTCATACGTGAAAGGGCAACATCATCAACTTTTTTACCCACCACTTCACGTGATACATACCCTAAAAAAGTCTGCTGATAACCTTCTGATACAGGGTTAACTATCGCAAAGGAAGCAGCGACATCCTTAATCGTGTTGTTTTCAAGCTGCAGCGTTACCTCCATTGGCTCCACGTAGCCATAAGGAATCTCATAGTTGACCGTTGTAATGTACGTACCATCTTGGTAATCCATCATTCCCATACCGGCCTCAGTCATACCCGGCATACCTTCTTGCACCGTCGGCTCTTCCTCGTCTGACGCACGGTAGTCCGTGCGCCCAGCCACAGTGGTGAACCACGAATAACCAAAGGCTGTAATGAGAATAAGTGCGCCCACGAATGTAATTTTGATTGTTATGCTTTTCATAAGCTTTAGAGGCAGTGTTATTACAGCTGTTTTGCTTTTTCTTTAATTACCATCAATGCGTCGTTAAACCCGTCGGTAGTTTCGGTAGCTTGGCCAACTCGCGCAATCGGTGCGTCATCAAGCGGCATACCGATCACCACATTCTTATAGAGGGAGTCAAAGTGTCGTTGATAATTATATGAGTGAGAGTAGTCGACAGTGGAGTACGCTTGGTCAGCTGCGACTATTATCCCATTTTCAAGTGTGATTGCAGTCTGCATTGGTTCGTAGATATTTGGCCATGCATAGTATGACTGCACAACGACATACGTACCATCAGCGTATGGGCTCATATTGTTAATTGATGATTTTGTGCCGGGAAGTGGCCCGGTTACCAGGTGAATCTTATTTTTAGAGGTGGCTGCAATCTCAGCCAAGTTCGGAATGCCTCGTATCACGAGCTCAGGTACTGGTAGCGGAAGTATCGTGTCTGCGGTAGCGACTACCGTGTTGCCACTGGCTTCAGTTTTGATCTTCTCAAGTGCAGCACCAAAGGCTGCGTTAGTAAGCGAAGCACCACCTACTCGCGCTAGTGAAACTTCAGCCAATGACTGTCCAATGACTTCATCTTTGTAGTAGTTGTCAAATGAACGTGCGTAACTCTCGGAGACAGGGTTGGTCACCTCAAACTCTACTACTGAATCAGTGACGACTCCCTCGGCTACAGTCACCTCCAGATTCATCAGCCCGATGTGCTCAAACGGAACCTCATAACGCACCGTACTGCTGTATGTTCCGTCCTTAAGGTCAGCGTCAGAGTAACTCGAAGTAGTTGGTACTGGATCTAGCACGATGCCGCCTTCTGTTGGCGTGCCAGGGAGCAGCAACGGCAACACCTCGTCTTCTGTCTCTGGGTTCATCATACCCATCATGTTCCCAGTTGCTTCAACTTTGATTTTTTCGAGCGCAGCATCAAACGCTACATTAGTAAGAGTCGCACCACCAACTCGAGCCAACGAAACGTCAGTGACTGATTGTCCAATGACCTGATCTTTGTAATAGTTTTCAAATGATTGTACGTAACTTTTTGAAACCGGACTCGCAATTTCAAACTCTACCTTTGACTCGGTGATAACTCCGTCGGCCAACGTCACTTCAAGAGCCATTGGTTCAATGTAGCCGTTTGGTACGGCATAACGTACCTCACTTCGATACGTACCGTCAGTCATCATCATCTGGCCCATATCGTCATTCATCATCGCCATCACCTCCTTGGTGGCCATTGAGCCAGCATCAACGAGTAACGAATCACTGGTCTCTCTTGAAGCTATGATAGAGTACGAAAACGCACTCACAAGGATAAATATTCCAATTGTAATAATGTAGATTGGCATAATAATTTTTAAGCTAATCCAGGGAAATAATCAGTTTTAATGTGACCTCTTGGTACACCACAGTCCGAAAATAATTTCTTATACGAACCAACCATTCCTGGCGGACCAGACAGGTAAACCAGTCGATCAGTTAGGTCAGGAGTGTAATGTTTCAGCATGTGCGGACTGAGATAACCTGTCTCCCCACGCCAATCAGCAGTTGGTTCAGCTAACACATGGACTGTTCTCAGCCTGATGGACTCGTAATCATTGAGCTTTTTTGCATATGCAATATCCTCAGCTGTTCGGTTGCAGTAGAACAACACGATGTCGGTTTTTTGTTTAGTATCTTTCAAATACTCAAGCTGACTTAAGAATGGCGTGATACCAATTCCACCAGCTACGAATACAAACTTCTTACCAGCAACATCTTTTGGTAACACAAAGTCTCCAGCCAGTTGTGCTGCTTGAATAGTGTCGCCACGACCAAACGCTTTCAGTCTTTCTTTATAACTACTTCCTTTGTCTTCAGTTCGCACGACGAGGCGAAGGTTTTGTCTAGTGGGGCTGGAGGCAATGGTGAAATAACGCCTCGTTCCTCGACCGTCAGGTGATTGATGCGGCAAAGCCCATTCTAGGTATTGTCCAGCTTGGAATGACACTGGAAACGATGGTCGAAACACATACTCTAGGGTATTGTGAGCCACTTCAGTAACCTTGAGACACACCAGCTTAAGTCGCCCTCTTAGAGAAAGCGGCCACACCAAGAGGTTGGCAATCATCAGTGCTAATTCAGGCGAATTAAAAAGCGGCCCAATCGAAAACGGTATTTGTGACAGTAGACCAATGAAAATACCATACAAAATTTGCGCTCGTTCACCTGCTGGTGTTGATAGTGGTTCGGTGACCATAATGGTCATAAAGAACCAGAGTGGTGAAGTAAGAAAGAAGCTACTAAGTACAGTTATCGAAGTAGAGTCACGGATTACAGCATAGATAGACACCATAAGAAACGACGCCAGTACACCTGCCAGCACCATAGGCAGTCGTCTTATTTTTAGTACAACGAGTAACCCACCAAATATCAAGAGTGGTGCAAACCACGCTGTACCAACCCACCAAGAGGCATATGCCAGACCAAACACTCCAGACAACACTGCTGCTAAGGCCACTGGATTGATAAGGTGTACGTTTCGATATTTCACTATGTATTTACTGACAATGCTGACTACAGCAACCGTCGCCAAAATCGCTAACCCTCCTACATCGGCAGTTGGTGTGAAGATCAAGAAAATGATAAGTCCGGTTAAAATACTGGACCAGATATTGCTCGGTGCTGCAGTAAGTCTGGTCATCAGGTAGTGCGTCAGAACAACCGCTGTCACTATCACTACCCCAGAGAGCAGGAGAGCGGTCAGATCATAACTCAAAATACCAAATATACTGAGCAGTAATGCCCATGCCATGTATGTCAGTAGCACCGCGGTCAAAACCTGGTACATCGTAAAACGATCGAGTATATGCTCTACGTATTTCATATAATCAGTGCTTAGATAGCGAGTGGTTCAGGTGATTTATTCTTGTTTCTACGGATAAACTCGATGATTCTTTCTTCATCTACCGCATCAAGTTTCATCAGTCGCCCCCACGATGCTACCGCAATGTTGGCGTCATTGGCCGCTCGGGGACTAAGGATGACGCTACGACTATTTTTGCGGGCAATTTCTTCCAAAGCAGAGACTGACTCAGCATCAAGATTTTTATACGAAATCCAGACGCCCCCATGTTCAAGGTTGTGGATCGCATTTACATCGGGAATTTCCTTGGTGTTAACTCCCCAAGGAGCCGGGCCGGCGTGAGGACCGGAAGTCGGCGGATTTGAGTTGTACGGACCAACCGCTTGGCTGGCGTTCACATGCTCTTTGCTCATAATAGCGACCGGTTCGCCGGGCCTAGATTCTTCAGCCTTTTGAGCAGCTACTACGGCCCAATAGATTAGACCAACCACGACTCCACTAAATACAATCCACGGAATCCAGCTCTTTACTTTTTTCATTCTAATTTCTTTTTCCCGGGCTGATTGTTTTTCGGCCCGTTTAATCTCGTGGCGCTCTTTTTTTGTGAGTGTATGCTTTTTTTCTTCAATATCTTTTTCCATATTTGTTTATTTATAGCTTGAATAACAATCAATTTGTTTGTCTTAGCTGAACTTGTCTCTTGTCAACATACGACGCCAATCTTTAATTTTAGGAATAAACATGGGTGTTTTTTCTCGGTATAAGAGATACTCATCACCAAACCGTCTTAGTACAAGAGCCTCTTCTCTTCGAGCTAAAAGGACATATACGAGCACTATCACTGGAAATAGAGCGACCGAAAAAATGGTTGGCCAGTGTACAATCCCCTCTCCAAACAGCGCTAGAAATAAACCGGTATATTGTGGATGACGAATATAGGCATACAATCCGTCTGTAACCAATCTTTTTTCTCGTGCGGCTCTATGCAGTTGGCCCCAACCGCGAGCAAACAAACTAACGCCAATGATGACGAAAGTGAGACCAATAATCATAAATACAACCATGGCTGATTCGTCGACTCCAAATAGCGACGACCAGAGATTGGCGCTCAAATTAGTCTTGTCAACATCAAGAAAGCGCACCAACAAATATATGGTGAGAGGAAACCCGTACATTTCAGCGTAGAGGGCAATGATAAACGCTTGTACCACTCCTGCGCCAGTCCATTCTTGCCATGAGCTCGGTGAAAAGTACCGGTAAAAAATCCAAGATACCAACACTACCATGATTGCTGAAAGTACCCAGACATTACTATGAGAAATTATTTGATCCATACAGTAAAACTTTTATTTGCTATTTGCTAATATTTAGTATCCATCAAACGATTCAGTCATAATTTTGTCTGTGGCAACGCCGCCAAGCTGCAGACCATTGACCGTGACCGCTACCATGCCCGGCGGCCCGACCACCCACCATACTGCGTCTATATACTTTTCCGCCAGCTTTGCAAACAGTCCAGGAGTTGGGCGTTTGTAAATAGTGTCGAGCGAGAACTGTCGGTGCTGTTTGCTCATCTGTTTTAACTCTTCCAGATACGCGGCACTCTCTGGATTTTGATTACCATAGAGCAATGTAATGGGGTACTCCCAGGTATCCTCTATCTTCTGATGCAAGTAACTCATAAACGGTGCAATACCAACACCACCGGCGACAAACATCTGCGGTCGGGTCAGTATTTGTGGCAAGAGAAAGCTGCCTGCTGCTTGTTCAACCTGTACTGAAGCCCCAATTGACGTGTTTATGAGTGTCTCCTTGAAGCCACTGCCCGAGTTTCTAAAGACGACTTTGATCTCATCCATGTCATATGGAGAAGACGTCACTGAGAATTGTCTCGAACGCCCTTTCGGGTCAGGGTTCGTCAATTTTGGAACAGCCACTTGAGTATACTGACCCGCCTTAAATGAAAAGGCTGTTGGCCGTGCCAATGTTACCTCATGAGTACCTTGAGCTACTTCCTTGTGCGCTGTGATCTGTGTTTCAAATACCATACTCTACCAACTCGTGTTGCGGTTACGTCGCACGGTTTGAATAAACCCAAGTATTTGAACTACCAGCACACTGAGAAGCATGAACAGGTAGTAATACTTGAGCGGATTATCTGGATAATTTGTCGGTAGCCCTTGCATTGCTCTCGTAAGAGACGGGGTGTAGTGAATAAAGGCATAATAGACGACGTGCACCGCGCCGAGATAGAACACCACGTACGCAAACATATGCAGCCATTTCCACGACTGGATACCAAGCCAATTCACTGCTTTATCGAATGATGTGGCTGCGAGCGCTAGAGCGAATGTCAATGCAACAAACCCCAAAAGATTTGCCAGACCAAAGCCAGACTCTACCCGTAAGTATGTGTCGACTTCAGCAAAGTACTGGTAACCGAAGAACTCCCAAACACTCCACCGCACCCAGCCATCGAGAATAAGGTAGCCGTGTACGAGCGCAATCAGAAAGAACCAGACACCAGCTTCGCGGCGGTACGAGAGTACAACATTGAGCGCTGGCACAAGTTTGGCAGCTGGACCAATGAAGACTGCAAACCATAGCAGAAAGAACGAAGCGCCACCAAACGCTTTCCAGAGACGCATGTCAGGACTCCAGGTGCTATTGAGTGACCAGACAAGATAGATGAGTAGTCCACCAACTATCGCCATCCCCACATGACGTGCTAGCGCTACTTTGGTACTTTTAATTCCTAATAACATATATGCTAATTAACAATGATAGTTCCTACTGCGGTCGGTGTGAGGTGGTCGTGATACTTCCACTCACCAGCCTGGTCAAATATGTACACATATTGTTCACCTGGTTTGCTGCCCTTAAACTGATCAAAGGTTGGCAGGTCTGTATGAGCTGGGTGAGGATCTGAGGCTACCCACATATCAATTTGACTTTCGTTTACAAAATGCACCATAGTGCCGCGTGTAATAGTGATATCTTTTGGCTCAAAACCTGAGTCGGTGTAACTGATGAATTGCATAGATCCCATATCCATAAGCGAGATNCCTTCTGGTGTGNCCGTNTTAGAAACAATAGACNGAGNCACAACTTCTCCAGTCTCGACGTACACCGCAACAAGGACACCATTTTCTTCATAAGGCTGATCAAGGTCATTAAAGATTTGGTCATTACCAGCATCTTCATAAATCATAACCATAAGCTCCTCACCACCTTCGTAGAATTCGCCCAGCGAAATCGACACATTGTTATGGATTCCAGCAGTAAGATACTCACTAATTTCAATAATCTGTCCGAGGCGGTTCCCGTCGACTGCTCTAACTGCCAAGAATCCTCCTTTGGTGAGCGTTGCGCGTTCAACGTGCACTGTACCTGGATCAGACTGTGGCGGAACCAGCAGCGAAGCTTTAACACCAACACTGTCCTCAGTAGGTACCGAGTTTGCAGTTTCGTTAACCTGAGACGTTGGTGGGACATCTTTATTGTTTAGTAGAAGTAACCACAGAACCGCAACTACCACTACACCACCTCCAATAAGTAATTTCTTTGTCATACGCTACGCTTCGAGAACTCGAACAATGAGTTCTTCACCATGATCATCAGTCTTGTCGGACGGATTCGGACCGCCACAAACTGCTGCGTCAGTACTTATGGCACGGTCAGCAATAAATTCCATCCGTGCAGTACCTCCCGCCGGTACATGCCCGTTTGGAACGGTTGCGTTAAACTGCGGAAGAGAGACACCGTGTGACACCGGGTCGCGATTTTCAAAGTTTATGACCACCCGGTCGCCAACCGTCGCTACAATCTCTGACGGATTGTAACGATTGTTTTCCATCACTATGTTGAATGTTTTCACTCCATCACCGCCACCCGGAATGTTGCCTGTTGCTATGAAAGCAGCTGCAATCATTCCTATGCCGATAATAACAGAAGCGATTGTCATTTGATTCATAATCTTTTGTTATTACACGTCTATGTCTAATTTATTTCACAAACCAAAGGATCATTGATCTTTTTGGCGAGTAAGTAGATTGAGTATACGAGAAGCCCCACTCCAATAAGACCAAACTCCTCTCCACCCAACGGAAGAATGGCGAGAAAGCCAGTAGCTCCAAAGAGCGCGAGCACAGAGGTAAGGATGAACGTACCGCAAGCTGCACAGCCAATGCCGAAAATCCCACTAACGAGTCCACCAATACCGGCAGCACTGGTGCTGCCAACGCCACGCACACCGCCTCTCATACGAGAAATGTAATACGCTAAGAGAGAAATATTTACTCCAAAGAGAACGGCAATGATGATTGTGTACGTGGCAGATACGACTGTGAAGTTAGTACCGATAGAGCCGTAGAGACTCCATAGGAAGCTTGCTTTTTCAGAAACAGATCCAGCCGAATCAGGGTGTAGTACTTGACCGAGAAGAGAGAAATTTGGTAACCACACAGCCAATGTAAAGACGCTAACCGCGACTACTATTGCGGTGAGTAAATACCTTGGTTTCCTGAGTACTGTTACTACTTGCCCTCCCATGGTCACTGTTCTTGGCTGGCGAGTCCGATGAGTTGTTGAACGGCCGCTAATGGCTGTGCGCCATTAAGTGGAAACGTCTTTCCGTTTGGGGCCACTACAATACTCCATGGTGTACCACGTCCTCCGGTCGCGATTGCATTATCGACGTCATCTTGAATGTGTTCGTCATACTTGCCGCTTTCAAAGCAGGTTTGAAAAGCAGTCTCATCAAGCCCAATTTCACGTACAATTTGTGGAATGACGGTTTCAATTTCTGTGCGGTTGTTTGAAGGAGTTATCTCCATAAACCGGTCAGCAAATTGCCAAAACGCATCGTTACCACCAAGTTCTGCCGCACACTCTGACGCTACCGCTTCAGCCCGAGCTTTTACAGGATGTAACTGATCGAGTGGAAAATGTCGATACACCCAGGCTACTTCACCCGACGTGCCTAACTCTGAGGCCATTACCTGATTCATAGTGTCATGAAAGCGCTTACAGAATGGGCACTCAAAGTCTGAGTATTCGACAATTTTCACCGGTGCATTAGGATCACCTTTAATGTGGTCTTCTGCGGTGATAGATCGAACATCATCAGTCGAACCGGACGGCTGTGGCGCTGCCTGAGTTGGCTGATTATTTCCGTTATTTGTAATCGGTACGTTTCCACTATTACCTCCATTCATAAATACTGCACCGGCAATTAGTCCACCGGCAATTACAATAGCAAGTGGTATCAGATACGGGTTTGCAATATTGCTTTTAGCGTTTTCTTCCATAGTTTTTTCGATTGATTAGTTGCGTGAATAATACAAAAAAACCAACGGTAAAGACTGTAACGAGCTTTACGTCGTTGGTTAGGAAGTTACGCTATGAAGTTTGGCGTGTATAACACCCGAGCTAAAGAGCTTCTGCAAGTAGGAGTACTCTTGTGGTGAGATAAAGTAATTTGATGGCGGACTATGAAAAACCTGTAATCTCGTCAACGTGTCTGAGAAAGAAAGTGTGTTGAAAGATCGGAAGCAAAGACAAGCAGCAGCAACTACCAACAGAAGCACAAGACCTGTTTGAATCACCGCATTATCAGCCAATGTCATCACTGTCTCACAAGCGGCTCCAACATCGAGACCATGTCCATGATCGGTAGCCATAGTGAAACAGGCAAAGGTGACCACTACAAACACTCCCGCGATCAGAAGTGCAGTGAGTTTATGAGAAATATTGCTTTTTAACCAACCTGTCATACCTTTTACACTATTAATAATAACAAACGTGTCAAGTAATGAAATGCAAAATATTCAGTACGATGAAGTTCCTATACCAAACAAACTTTCTTTTTGTTTAAAGAAACCGTACTTTTTAAGTATCTTAGAAAATCTCTTTTTTCCTCAATACCACCTTCCTGCAAAATAAACTTTGCGTAGTTTCTGATGTCAATGCTGCTGACAGCGATCTTTTCCTCTTTTCCTAGTAACATCTGCTGAAACTGTTTGTACCTTTTAACCTCAGCAGTAATCTTATCTCTCATCGGCACTACCTTGATATCGATATCATCGAGCAAGGCTTGTAGCTGCGAAATAAGATCATTTTCGTTAATAAAGTCACAATCACAATTCGGGTCTTTAGTGCTGCTGATGAGGAATGGCTGGCAACTGTGTCAGCCGAAGAGCAAGCTGAAGCAGTTCGTCGAGAACAAACGTACCAGGCTGGACGAGTACCCGTGTCAGTTAGCGAGCGGCAGGTTATTTTGGCTGACGATGGTGTGGCAACTGGACTAACCATTCGCGCGGCAGCCCAGGCCATTGCAAAGCTTAAACCGACAAAGCTTATCATTGCCGTGCCTGTAATTGCCTCTGAGGTTAAAGCGTTGCTCGAGCAAGAGGTGGATGAAGTCGTGACGATCGTTGATGATGAGGATTTTCTTGGTTCGGTTGGTGCGTACTACCAAGACTTCTCACAATTATCAGACTCGGACGTCTGTACCCTGCTCGACACCATAGACGGCAAAGAAAATGAGCGGTAGTTACCTGCGGGTGGGTGTTGTAGAATGAGCACGTATTAGACTACTAACACGAGAGTTTATGCAATTTGATCATGATACACCCCAAGATAAGCGACCGGTGGGTAAAATGCGGGTACATCACCGGGTCGCCGCTCGCCTGAAAGCAGTCGTAAAAAATCTTGGTATTAAACCCAAGAAGAAAGAGCCGCGGGAGTAGAGGTTGAGCAATAAAAAACCGCCTACAGGCGGTTTTTTATGTAGGGCTGATCAGCTTAGTCGCGGTCGGTTTCGAAGTCTTCGACGTCGCCACAAATAATGGTGTCGTCATCATCCTCGTCTTCGTACTCTACGCAAATGGTGTAGAAGTGCTCAGTATCATCATCGAGACCCCACGCGCGTGCGTCATATTCGGCATCACCATCGAGACTGCTGTCGACCAGGATAAGCTGCAGGTCGTCACCATCTTCGTCGATGTCGTTGTAGCGATCGTAGTCATCCTCAATGTCTTCGATTTGGTCTTCATCTTCGCCGTAGGCAAAGAAGACGCGACCGTCATCGAAGTCGTTCATGTCAACCTCACCCTCGAAACGGGCGCTGTCTTCGTCGATGTCGTAGGCTCGGCCGGTGTCGACATCTGGATCATCATCGCGATCGCGGCGACTGCGACGACCGTCTTCGTCGGTCTCAAATGAGCGAACGCGTCCGTAGTCAACACGACCGTGCGGGTCACGAGCTACCGCTCGGTAGTAGTAGCGTTCGTCTTCATCGAGGTCTTTAAGATCGGCGCGGAACGTCCAACGATCATTCCAGTCGATACGACCGGTGCGTGAACGCTCGTCGAGATCGTCGTCATCCTCACCGTACTCAAACCACACATCTGCGTAGCGCTGGCCACGCAGGTCAACGCTGCCGTAGACTGTGGCCTCCCCGTCCTCGACGTCGATCGCGCGCAGTGTCTCGACCTCTACTCGAGCATTGCTGGTTGAGACACCAAGTACGCGCCCTGGTGTGTACTGATAGCGGTACTGGTACCCAAACCCAGGCTGGTAGTGGTAAAACGGCTGGTTATCGAGGCGAGCCAGCTCAGCAAGCAGGCGGTAGACCTCCTGAATAAGGGCAGCGCGAGTCTGCTCGTACGTTTGTGCTTGTGCTACGTTCGGCAAGGCTGCGATACCAATAAATGCCGCTACGAGCACCGCAAACAAACTAATCTTCAAATAATTTACGGTAGTCATACCTACCTATCAGACCACAAATTAACTCAAAATGCAAGATTTTAGCGCTTTTGCCATTCTGGGTCTTGGCGTACCAAAAGTTCTGCGGCTCGATCCGGTTCGGCCATAATTTCGTGGACAAACTTCTCTCCCCGTATCCCCTGCGAGGCTTTGACCAAAACGATGTCGTTTCGTTTGAGTAAATTTTGTACTTCAGCCGCGGCCCGCTCAATGGCGTCGTATTGCAAAATGTACTTCTCCGAGAGACCGTGCGCGAGTGCGCCAGCAGCAATTTTTCGGGCTCGAACTCCCACCGTCACCAGCAGGTCACAACACTCGGCTGCTAGTGCCCCCACCTTTTCGTGTTCACTGGTTGAGAATTGTCCAAGCTCGAGCATATCACCCAAGACTGCGATCTTGCGATTCCCCCCTTTGAGCTCCTTAAGAGAAAGAAGAGCACGCTCAGCGGCGGTTGGTGAAGAATTGTACGTATCGTCGACAATAAGCGTGTGTTTAATACCTCTCACCAAGCGCATACGGCCGGCGGGTGGGTGGTGTTTCGCGAGCGCGGTAACAGCATCTTTGGTGCTGATGTCAAAGAGCGAAGACACAGCAACTGCTGCCGCGTAATTGTAGGCGTGCTGTACACCGAGCGAGCCGTTGACGTGGAGGGCCATTGTCGTATCGAGATGCGTCAGCTTAAACTCGAGTCCGGTGGCCACACCGTTATCGTACACAACCTGATCAGCCGACGCAGTGTACTGCGAGAGTGAGTAGCGACTAAAGCCGATTGTTGTCTGAGGCAGCGATTCTATCTCGCGGCGGATGATTTCGTCATCGTGATTGTACACAAGCGTACCATCGTGTGGTAGCGCCTTAACCAGCTGCATCTTCTCTACGACCACTGCCTCTGGTGAGTCGAAGTACTCGACGTGCACCGGCACGTCGGGCAGTCGTGTGAGCACGACTATGTCAGGCGTGATCCATTCGCACAGACGGGCCATGTCACCCGGTCGGTCAACACCCATTTCGAGCACGAGAACATCGGGATAGTCGCCTGGGTGCAGCAGTATGAAAAATCCGTCAATTACGTTCTTGAGCCACCCGAGCGGATTGCTCCACGCGTTTGGCAACCCGAGTACGGTTAGCGGAACGCCGAGCTCTGAGTTAAAACTCTTCTCGCTCTTACGCGCGTGCGTGTGACGCTTAAGAACTGAGTACACAGCATCTTTAGTCGAGGTTTTACCGACACTACCAGTGAGCGCAATAATTTTTGGCTGTTTGCGACGAAGTAGTTGTTTGGCCTGCCACGTCAGGATGCCTACAATCAGCGGCTTGAAAACAGATTTCATACAGATTAGCGGTCAGGGGCAATAGCGTAGTAGTTAATCAAAAACCGGGTGAGCTCCATAAACGGATCGGTGAGCGTCTCAGACGCGTACCGCACACCCTTTGGTTCTACAGTATACAAGAAAATAAGAAATTCTGGCTCGTAGGCAGGAAAGTAGCCAAAAAATGAGTGCAGAAAACGATCATCGTAGTACCCGCCGTTCACGCTGTCGGCGATCTGTGCGGTCCCAGTTTTTGCCGCAATGGTATGGTTCGGCAGCGCCACCGCACCACCCTGAAGCGCGTCGTCGACAACTTCGGTGAGCATGCGCGAAATGGTCTCGCTGGTTTCAGGAGTAAATACCTGTGTGTCGTTTGGATAGACCACTTCGTGCTGGGTACCATCTTCGTACTCAATTGCACTCACTAAGTGTGGGGTCACCAGTCGACCGCCGTTAGCGAGCGCTGAGAGCGCGCGTACAGTAGCGACGGGGGTCAGCGCGATACCCTGCCCGAACGAGGCGGTCGCGTACTCAATATCACGTGGCGAATCGAGGTTGCTCACCAGCCCAAACGCTTCGTTTGGGAGGTCGATGCCAGTTTCGCTTCCTAGCTTAAGCTTGAGAAAGTACTCACGAAAGCGATTTTTACCCATCGTGTCGACGATAAAGGCCACGCCGGTGTTAAGTGACTGGTTAAGCACCTCCTGCATATTGACGGTGCCGCGGCCACGGCCGTCAAAGTTACCGATGGTAAAGGTATCGAGCTCGAGCTTGCCCGAGTCGTAATACGTGGTAGCGGGGCTGATAGCGCCCGCGTCGATACCAGCAGCGACAGTGAGTGGCTTAATGATGGAGCCCATCTCGTAGACATTCTCAACCAGCGGATTGCGAAAGTCCTCGATTGACGCTCCCTGCCGGGCGTTGAGGTTAAAGGTCGGGACAACGTCGAGGGCGTAAATTGATCCTGTCTTTGGATCCATAATAATGCCACCAGTTACCGTACTGCCCCACTGCTCGTTGGTATCTAAGAGCACCTGCTGTAGCAGCCGTGAGACTGTCGGCTCCAGCGTGGTCACTATATGCCCCTCTTTCTTAGGTGTCTCAGTCTCGGTTGCGAGGTAGTCGCCCAAGGTAGAAAATATTTCAGCAAAGAAGTTCACCGACAGACTCTCGGGGTTGCGACTTAAGACCGAATCGTAAAATCGCTCGAGGCCGTAACGTCCGGTCGGGTACGGGCTCGACTCATCAAAACCGGTAAACCCAATGGTCCGTGCCGCTAGTGTGTCGCCTGGGTAGTACCGCCACTGGTTTTTGTATAGGTGGAGGCCAGTAATGTCAGCTTCGGCAATGGCGTCAGCTGATGTGTCACTCACTGTTTGGTCGAGTTCGACGTACGTGCGATTAGGGAGCGTAGCGCGCGTTTTGAATGTCGCTTCATCGATATCAACGTGTGGCGCAACCGTCGTCCACGCACGTTCGACGTTTCCAATGAGCGTTGGGTCAACCGCCAACACAAAACCAGCTTGGACCGTCGCAGCTGAGACCCGCTCGCCCTCTCGTGTGGTGAGAAAGATCGTGCCGCGATCGTACACATCCTGAACGGTGTAGACGTACTGGCGCTCAGCCCGCGCGAGATAGTCATTGTGGTGGAGCACCTGTACTTGGTAGAGGCGCAAAACTAACAAAACGGCCACCGTCAAAATTACGGTGGTGATGAATCGAATTCTCCGAATGGCGCGGGCACGAACCGTCATGGTAGCAGCCTATCACGGACTACGAGCGTGGTCTCGCTACGATCAATAAAGATCTTTTCTGGTGTCTCAACAAACCCCGGCAGGAGTGCTACGCGTGCACTCACGGCATGCTGAGCGCTAATGTACTCAGCCTCGAGCGCGGCCACCTGCGAATTTAGTTCAGCCATAGACTGGCTAGTCTCTTTACGTACCACTACGTGCATCACGGTCAAGCAGACACCGTACATGTACCCGACAACGAGAAACAACAAGAGCCCACCCGCCAGCATGGCGTACCGTTTTTCTTTATGAATTTGTTTGCAAAGGGGGCTCATAGTTTTTCGATGATGCGAAGTTTGGCGCTGCGTGCGCGAGGATTCTTCGCTACCTCAGCAGTGCTCGGTGTAATGGGCTTTTTGTGTACCAAAACACCAAGCTGATCGTGTGCGTAGCCTTTAAATGCCTGCTTAACAAGCCGGTCTTCAAGGCTGTGGAAGGTAATGATGGCCAGGCGCCCACCCGGGGCCAGGAGCGCAAAACCGTCAGCCAGGAGCGCGTTAAGCGCACCGAGCTCGTCGTTAACCGCAATGCGAATCGCCTGAAAGGTCTTCGTGGCCGGATGGATTCCCTGGCGGCGGCGAAAGGTCGGCACAGCGCCGGCAACAATCTCAGCTAGTTGCGCAGCCGTCTCGATTGGAGCCACTTCGCGCGCAGCCACAATAGCCCGCGCAATGCGTCGCGCCGCTCGCTCCTCGCCGTAGCCGTAAATGATGTCTGCGAGATTTGCCTCGTCCCACTCGTTAACTACCTCGTGGGCTGTAAAGAGGTGTGTCTCGGGGTCGCCGAAGGTCATCACGAGCGGCTCTTTAGCGCTAAAGCTAAAACCTTTGTTGCTCGCCTGAAACTGTTCGCTGCGCCAACCCAGGTCGGCCACAACGCCATCCACCTTCTCTATGTTGTGTGCAGCCAAGGTCTCGCGCAGATCACGAAAGTTGGCGCACACTAGGGTATGTCGAGGATCAGTGGCTGGATGTGCCTCGAGTGCGGTTTGATCGACATCGAGACTCACCAGCCGTCCCTGCTCTGGTAACCGCGCGAGGATAGCCGCGCTGTGCCCCCCACTACCGTACGTACAATCGACGATGATTCCGGCGCGCTCTGCGTTTAGCGCCGCAACTGCTTCGTCTTTGAGTACCGTAATATGGGCCATAGCAGGAGTGCTTGGCGGCTGTCCAAGACGGTTTGTTGGAATTGGTTAGAGAATACCGATCTCGCCCAACTTCTCAGCCAAGGTGTCGGCCTCAGCTTCTATGTGTGACTTGTAGGTATCCCACAGGTTCTCATCCCAGATCTCTACACGATCGTGGATTCCGGCTAAGACGACCTTGGAATCGAGCTTAGCGAAATCTTTTAAGAAATCAGGAACGAGAATTCGTCCGTTCTTGTCTATTTCAACTTCGGTCGCTCCCGAAAGGAAGAATCGGTTGAAGCTGCGCGTGTCCGCCTGACCTAGTGGCAGCTGACCAATCTTTTCAGTGATCTTCTGCCACTCTTTCAGGGGATACACAAAGAGACAGTTGTCGAGTCCACGCGTGAGAACAACACTACCACCAAGTTCCTTCCGCCACTTAGACGGCAAGGACAGCCGTTTCTTGGTGTCCAACGTATGCGTGTGTTCTCCGATTAGCATGAATTGACATTGTTGAGCCAACCTGGGCACCAGCCACGACTATCGCGGTAAATCATGGCTGAGGCCCAGATTAACTCTCTCGTATAGCAAACTAGGGATCTAGCAGCTATACCACTATCTCCCACCACGTAGGTATTATAGACCACTCTGCCCCACCATGCTCCATAGTTTTCCCCATACAAAAAACCGGACGCTCGCGCGCCCGGCTTGGTTGTTTACTCTGCGGCTGTTCTTGTAGCCTCAGTGCCGCCTTTGCGTCTATCTCGGCCACGAAACTGGCGTAACGCATCCGCAAATGCTTCAGCGCTCAGACTCTGCAGCTCAATGAACTCTGCGTGTGCCAAGTCGACTCCAATCGCACCGGCATACCAGTGACGGTTAGGACTCACGAGAAACGCATCGACATCAGCAAATGTAACCAGGAGCTTAGTGCAGAACTCATCAGTCTCTCGGCCTGCCAGCACCACATTTTCCGGCTCCGAGAGGAACTTTCGGCATTGCTCCACGGTTCGCTTTCTAGAGTCAGCCGTCAACTGTACAAGTTTAAAAGCTGGCGCATTAGCGCGCAGATGACTTGACACAAACTTGCGCTCGCAAATCGTCTCGTTACGCGAGTACCAATAGAGATACAGGGTCTCGATCGGAAATTCGTGTTCGCTAAGCTCGTCAAGAAAAGAACAAACGGCGGTGTCTTGCTCATCGCTTCCGCCCTCAACCAGGAGGGCAATCGTGAGTTTGGCTTCGGTCGCCATACCATACCCCTCCTTGGTTAGTTGACCGCTTAGACTACACGACTACTTGAAAAGTGACAAGCCTTACTCTTGCCTTGGTTTCATCAACGGGAAGAGCTGGGTCTCGCGCAGTGGTTTGTCGACGAGAAAAGAGAAGAGTCGTTCGCCAAAGCCGTAGCCACACGTTGGTGGCATGCCCTGCTCGAGCATTTCGACAAACTCCCAGTCGGGCATCATAGCCTCTTCATCGCCTGCTTCGAGAAGTTGCTGCTGAACCTGAAAGCGCTCCGCTTGGTCAATCGGATCGTTAAGCTCGCTGTAGCCGCGGCCAACTTCGCTGCCCGCAATGATCGGCTGGAACATTTCCACCACCTGCTTGCCTGGTACTTGCTTGGCGAGCGGACCAACAATGAGCGGATGGTTTACTAAAAAGGCCGGGCCAGCGATGTTCTTGCGGCAGTACTTCCAGAGCGTGTCGGTGAGCCGTTCGCGGTTATGGCCATCAAACTCGATACCTAGCTCATTAGCACGCGCAGACATTTCGACTTCGGTTGCGATGGTGACATCGATATCGGTTTGTTTTTTGATCTCTGCAACGTAGTCGATTTCAACCCACTCATCGGCTAGATCAAATTCAAAGCCACGGGTACTAAATTTGGTGGTACCAAAAACTTGCTCAGCGATGTGGCGGTACATCTCTTGCACGAGCTGCATGCCGTCGCGGTAGTCGGCGTACGCCCAGTAGAACTCCATGTTGGTAAACTCCTGCAGATGCTCGGGACTAGTACCCTCGTTGCGGTACACGCGACCAATCTCAAACGTCTTAGGGAGCCCAGCAGCCATCAGGCGCTTCTGCCATAACTCACCGACCGAGATACGGAGGTAGACGTCCATATCGTAGTTGTGGTGGTGTGTGACAAACGGCCGCGCTTCAGCTCCACCGGTGGTGAGTTCAAGCGTTGGGGTCTCAACCTCTAGAAAACCTTTCTCTTTGAGGAAACTGCGTGTCGCGCTCCAGAAAGCGCTCTTGAGGCGAAACAGTTCTTGGAGGTCTGGATTGAGAAGAATGTCGAGATGACGATTACGGTAGCGCTCGTCGTCGTCTTTAATGCCGAAGTGCTCGGTTGGTATGTTTTGAATGGCTTTAGTGAGCACCGTCCAATCGGTAGCGCCAATGGCCTCAGCGCCACGCTTGGTTACAAACGGGACTCCCATCACCTCAATAAAATCACCCGGGTCGATGGTGTCGTTTAGGAGTTCAAAGAGCTTGAGACCGATCGTATCGCGCGAGAAAAAGAGCTGCATGCGGGCAGTGCCATCGTAGACGTCGGCAAAGGCAGAGCCGCCGTGGCGGCGGATAGCCATCACGCGCCCGGCCACCGTCACCACCGTCTCGTCGTCGACCAAAGTATCAAAATCTTGCAGAACTTCTTCGACGGCATGAGTGCGTTGGCTAGTGGCTGCGTAGGGGTTCATCCCGGCCGCCATAAGCATATCGCGCTTGCGCAAGCGGTCTTGGCGGATCTCTTCAAGAGCTGACATAGTAGAGGTATCCTAGCTTAAAATGTGGATTTGGTCTAACGGCTAGGTGTTTAGTCATTCTTATTAAAGCACTTCATTTCGAGTATAAATACTAGCTCACAGTGGAGTAAGTATGTGAGACGCGAGGCGCACAAACAAAAAATCGCAAGCGATCTGAGCCCAGCAAGCGATTTTTGTGAGTGTAAAAGCAGATTGCGTGTTTACTCCACTTTAAGCAATTTGTATTTTTGTTTACCGTTAGGTGTCTCAAACTCGATCTCCTCACCTTTCCCTTTACCCATGAGCGCCTCACCGAGTGGTGAGAGGTACGAGAGTTTTTTGTCGTGGATGTTTGCCTCTTCTGAGCCAACGATAGTGTAGCAAATGTTGCCCTTCTCGCCGTCTTTCTTGATGCACACTTCTGAACCTAAGCCAACGATGTCGCTCTTGTCGTGCGAGACAATTTTTGCCTCCTTAATTACCTGTTCGAGGTGCGTAATACGTTCCTCGATGGCGGCCTGCATGTCACGGGCTTCTTGGTACTCGGCGTTCTCTGAGAGGTCGCCAAGGCTACGTGCGTACTCAAGTGACTCTGCCACCTCCTTGCGACGAACTGTCTTAAGGTGCTCAAGTTCTTTCTTTAGTTCGGAAAATTTCTCAGAAGTCAGGTAGGCTTGCTGGTCGTTCATAAATGCAATTCAGTTACTAAACGTGAACCCAATTATACGCAGAATGAGTACCGGGTCAATTGTGTATAGATATTGCAATAACGCTATTCGTTTGTCTGGTCACTCGTGAGGTACTCAGGGCGATGAATAGCCATCCAATCAAATACCTTGCCCATAACGGTTGTACCGCCGAGTCGGTTCTCATACGGCGCGTGTTCCATCAGCATTATAAACGCGTAGCGGGGCTCTTCGTAAGGCCAAA
Organism: bacterium; assembly: GCA_002710785.1. Classification (GTDB taxonomy): domain Bacteria; phylum Patescibacteriota; class Minisyncoccia; order Phycocordibacterales; family UBA918; genus OLB19. The sequence continues at coordinate 31,316 of PAMC01000012.1, read as the reverse complement.
AACCTGCGGCCCAGGTATTGAGATGGGTCTTGGAGAAGTCGAGCTCAGCCGTGCCTGACTTGGCGGCGATCGCCACATCTTTACGCTCCAGCGAGCGAGCGGTGCCGCCGTTGTAGTTTACCGTCATGCGCATGCCCTCGTGCACAATTTCTAGTAAATCATTCTCCAGCGCAATGTCGGTCGACTCACCAACGGTGTCTTTTGCCAGGTGTGGCACAAAGCGAGTGCCGCCGTTAGCGAGCGCACCGTACGCGACCAACATCTGCAGCGGGGTCGTCTGCCAACCGTACTGCCCGATCGCAGTGAAGTAGGTGTCACCGAGCCGCCAATCATCGTTGAAAACCTCAGCTTTCCAGGCTGGTGTTGGCAGCGTCCCCGTCTGCTCATTGGCGAGGATAACGCCGGTCTTTGAACCAAAACCAAAGCGGGCAAAGTACTCGCTCATTTTAGTAATACCGAGACCTCGTTGGTCTTGAAAACCGCCACCTATGATGTAGAAGTACACGTTTGAGGAAAATGCGATCGCTTCGCGCATAGTAATAACCCCGTGCGCTCGCCAGTCGCGAAAGATCGATGGTTGGCTGGGCGTGTACGGGTTCGGGATAACAATCTCACTGTTGCTCACAATTGTCTTATTTGGTGAGATAATCCCTTCAGCCAAGGCTGCGTACGCAACAAATGGTTTAACAATCGAGCCTGGAGTGTACGCCCCCGCTACTACTTTATTAAGAAATGGAAAGCGTTCGTCTGTGTTGTACGAAGCGATCAGTGCCACATCGTCGCCATCAGCCATAACCTCAGGGTCGTACGATGGGAAGCTCGTGAGCGCGATGAGCTCACCGGTACGCACGTCCATAATCGCTCCGGCGCCGCTGCGCGACCCCGATTGAGCAGTTGAGCTCGCAATAATTTGATACATCGCTTCGGACAGCTCGGCGTCAATCGAGAGCGTGAGCCCTTCTCCAGCCTCTGGTGTCTCAACCGCGTACTCGGCCAGCACGTCGCCGAGCGCATCTACTTCAATTAGACGTCGACCGTTGGTGCCCGCTAGCTGCTCGTTAAACGCGCTCTCGATGCCGTTGCGCCCCACGTACTCGGTGCGGAAGTAAAAGCCTTTGCTGTCTTTTTGCGGGTAGCTCACGTAGCCTAAGAGTTGCCCAAGGCCCAGTCGGTCGGTATATGCCCGGACAGGAAAATCGTACACGTCAGCGTAGTCTTCTTCGTTCCAGACCAAGAGCTCTCCGTACCGATCAAAGACCACGCCGCGTTCAGCAATAATGACGTCTTCCTGCACCCGGTTGTTGTCACTGACTGAGCGATGCTCTGCTCCCTCAATAACCTGGAGGGTGAACAGTTGCCACAAAAACCCACCAGCAATTAACACAAATACAGCTGCCACCACAAACACGTTACGTCGTGCCAACGGGAGCTCCATCTTCCCCTCGAGACGACTCTGGTTAAGCGAAGAAACATTTACCGCATCGAGCAGTACCTCATCGAGGCCAACATCTTTGTTTGCGCCATTCCGCCACATTTACGTAGTATAAAACATCAATCTCGATCTCAGAAGCGGAATGCTCAGTGCAACCGCGAGCGCAGAAATTGTGAGCACTGGCCATGTTGGCCCCAGGTACCAATCGAGCAGTATAGCTACGACCAAGAGTTCTATCGGTGTATAAAACAGTGCGTACACCAAGAGTGGCAGCCAGGCGAACGATACCGGCAGCCAGAGGAGCAGTATGCTACAAGCAAAGAAACTGAGTAGTCGCATCATACTTCAGGTGTAGTGGTGGCGGCACTACTGGTTGCGGTGCTGGTTGCAGACTCAGGAATATCGACCAGTACCCCTTCCGGAACTGGGACAGTAAAGTAATGCTCGCGCACTGCGTCGACAATTGCACGCGCATCGTCAAATGTCGTGTCACTCATAGCAGCGCTGCCAATCGTGACGCTCTGCAGCGACTGAATGTTAATCGGCAGCGAGACGTAGCCGTACTGTTCTGGTCGGGTGGTTTCAGTTTCGATGTGTGAAATGGTGCCAAGGATACCGCGTCCCATGGCAGCTGTCGTCACCGGATTGCCCGCGACCATAGGGATTCCCTGAGGCACACCAATGCGCAGTATCCCGCCTCCCTGGCCGACAGCAGTTGTATAAATATCTGGCCCAAATACGTAGACTGTGCTCTCTACCCCACTGCTACTTATGAGCTCGATCACGCTCTGCCACGGCGTGGTTGCTTGTACGGTACCAATCGCGACGTACTCCCCGGCAAACACCGGTGCGCCAACCACAACTCCAGCGCGCGAACCTTGATTGACGACGAGTCGGTCGTACGGCAGCTGTGGCGGCTGGGCGAGTACCGTAGCCCAAATACGCGAACTGCTGGCCGTCTGCAGTTGGTTTCGGAGAGTGTCGTTCTCTGCCCTCAGCACCGCCAGTGCAGCCTGATCAGCGGCGCTAATAGCGAGCGCTTCCTTGAGCGCATCACGCTCAGCCTCGAGGGTTGCTCGGTCTCGCACGTACGTAGGCACCGCTGACTGCCCTTCCCGCACCCAACGCTCCACTGCCGTTATCGGGGTTAATACCGCACCGGCCACAAACACGGTAACTCTAGGTAGCAGTAAGCCAAGTACGAGTGCGAGGCTCGTCGCGATAATGAGTACGCGGGTGCGCTTACTCAACCAGTTGCGGCGAGAGCTCGCCCTCGTTGTCGATGAGTATCTCTTCATACTTGTCTAGGTGCTCAAGCACGATCCCCGTGCCGCGCACTACTGCCCGCAGCGGGTCGGGCACCACGATAACCGGCACCTGCAGCACCTCCTCCAGTAGCGTGGCAAAACCAGGTATGAGCGCCCCTCCACCAGAGAGGTGAATGCCACGCTGCATAATGTCGGCGACCACTTCGGGTGGCGTACGCTCTAGGACACCACGAACCGTCTCTACAATCGTGTCGACCGACTGGCTAATGGCGTTGCGGATATCAACGTCGGTGATGACCACCTCGCGCGGCAAGCCGGTAACCACGTCGCGGCCACGCACCACAAGCTCGTTGGGGTCGTCGCCCTGAGCAATGGAAGCCAGCTTCACCTTGGCGTCTTCCGCTGTGCGCTCACCTACCAGCACCTTAAACTGGTCGCGTATGTAGGTGACAATTGCCGCATTGAGATGATCACCAGCGGTGCGCAGGTTGGTAGCAGTGACGATGCCACCCATACTAATAACCGCAATATTGGCAGTACCACCACCGATATCGATAATCATACTGCCAACTGCTTGCTGCACTGGTAGTTTGGCACCAATCGCAGCGGCCATTGGCTCCTCAATGAGATACACGTCTCGGGCGCCGGCGTTCTTGGCTGCGTCACGTGCTGCGCGCATCTCCACGTTGGTGATACCACACGGCACACCAATCAAGACCCGCGGAGCTACGATGGTGCGCGCATCGCCCCGCACCTTACTAATAAGGTAGTTCAGCATCTCTTCGGTTACCTCAAAGTCGGAGATCACGCCCTCGGTCAGCGGACGGACGACCTCTATGTGTGCCGGTGTACGACCTTGCATGGTTTTGGCCTGGCTACCGACAGCAACCAGCTGTCCCGTTTTGCGGTTAATAGCCACGATGGTTGGCTCAGAGAGCACGATACCCCGCCCCTTAACGTAGACGAGGGTGTTGGCGGTACCAAGATCAATACCGATGTCGGTTGAAACCGTATCTAAAACGCTCTGTAGTTGCCTACCCACCCAGGACATAATGAAGGCATTGTACTACGCATCGGCAGTTGCTCCAAAATCTGCGTACAGCTCCTCCTCGGTGAGATAGCGGGTGTCGCCTGTTGCACGGGTGACGACCTCAAAGCTGCCGCTCTCTTTCGTTTTCTTGCTCGCCACAACACGGTACGGCATACCAAGCAGATCCGAATCGGCAAACTTCTCGCCCGGCCGTAGATCGCGATCGTCAAATAGCACGCTCACACCGCGATTGCGGAGGCTGGTATAGAGACCCTCAACGTAATCGCGCATCTCAGCGTCATCGAGGTTCAAGCCTACCAAGTGAATCTGGTACGGTGCAATGCTCTCTGGCCAGACAATCCCTTTCTCGTCAGCCAGCAGGTCGACGACGGTGCCCATGGCACGGGCCGGGCCGATGCCGTACGAACCCATAATAACCGGCACGTCTGTACCAGACTCGTCCTTATACGTTAAACCGAGTGCATCTGAGAACTTGGTGCCCAGCGAAAAGATGTTGCCAACCTCGATACTCTTGCACTTTTCGAGTCCGTCTTTAGTAACCCCCAGTTCGCTTAAGTCTGCCTCCTCGAGCACTTCTTCATTTACGGCAATTCCTTTCGCTTTGCTGACGTAGACAACATCTTCACCAGCCTCAGCCAGTGTCTGAAACTCGTGACTAAACTTGGTAAATGCTCCGCCAGAGGCAAACGTTTTGTAGGTCTGTTCTCCGATACCGAGACGGTTGAAAATCTTCATGTACGCGTCTGCGCACGCCTCATAAAAATCATTGTGCTGCTCCTCAGTCGCACAGAACGAGTAAAGATCCTTCATCCAAAACTCACGCGTGCGCATAATGCCACTCTTGGCTCGGATCTCGTTGCGGAATTTGGTCTGGATCTGGTACGCAAAGAGCGGTAAGTCTTTATACGACGCCACGTACTGGCGCATAATTTCTGTAATAACCTCTTCGTGTGTCCACGCCAGACCAACCGCGCCGCCAGCTGCCAACTCCGACTTAAACCAAACGTCAACGTTCTCGTCAGACCAGCGGTCGGTTTTCTCCCACAGGCTCGGCTCTTGGAGAGACGGCATGTGCATCTCCTGCCCGCCAATAGCGTCCATTTCCTCCCGGATGATGGTATTGATGCGTTCAATCACCTGTAAACCAAGTGGCAAAAAAGTATACGCACCAGCCATGTTTTTGTAGATGTAGCCCGCGCGTAGCAAAAGCTGGGCGTTTTTTGCTACCTCATCGGACGGAGCTTCTTTGCGAGTCTTGGTAAAGAGTTTTGACTGTCTCATACGCACTACAGTATCACACTTTCTAAAGCCTAACCGACCAGCCGCGTTACGTCGCTGACCGTTACCGCCATCATCAGGAGAATGAGTAGTATGAAGCCGATAGCGTTTACCCGCATTACCCAAACCGGATTAATCGGCCGGCGGGTAAGGGCTTCAATACCGACCATTACCAGACGACCACCGTCAAGCGCCGGGAACGGTAGTAGGTTAATGACGGCTAGATTAAGTGAAATGATTGCGGTAAACAACAAGAGTGAGGTAAACCCAAGCGCAGCCGCATCTCCGACCATGCCAGCAATACCAACTGGACCAGCGACTTGTGAGAGGTCAGCTGAGCCGCTGAAAATACCAGCTAGTAGCGAGCCAAGCCCGATGGTGACCGCCATGAGTGTATCTTTGGTGGTAACGAGCGCTTGCCCCAAAGCAGATACTAGGCCAGATGACTGCACTTCAACCAGGCCGACTGAGACACCGACGACAGCCCGCTCTGGCTCTTCTTTAATGAGTCCGGGTTCGGGTGCTAGTGAAGTGACCAAGTCAACTCCGTTGGCCGCGTATGTGAGCGTAACTGAGTCGGTGCCGGCGTCTGTAATGAAAGTTTGAAACGCCGTTGGCGTCAGGGTGTCGAGGGTGTCTTCACCGCGAACCACGCCCGTTACCTCAGCGCCAACCACCAGCCCAGCATCGGCTGCTGGCGAACCCGGCAACACGCTTGTCACGGTCAGTACAGCAGCGTCGGTTGCCATCTGCTCATCGACCACGGTCGGCACACCGACCATGAAGACAACGACGTAGAGCAGCCAGGCAAAGATAACGTTCATGGCGACCCCGGCAACTAGTACCAGCGCTTGCGCCCACTTCGGTTTGTGTACAAATGAGCGTGGGTTGCTGCTCCCCTCCTCACCCTTGGCGATGTCCTCAGCGTTTTCACCAACAATCCGCACAAAGCCACCGATGGGAAGTAGGTTGAGCGTGTACTCGGTTTCGCCCATCCGCTTAGCTACCAGCCGCGGAGGAAACCCGATACCGAATTCGTCCACCTGCATGCCAGTCTTTTTTGCGGTAATAAAGTGCCCCCACTCGTGAACGAGGATCAGCACAAAGAGCACAGCGAGAAAAATGAGAATGGTCATGCCCGCTACTTAGTCATTTCTTCTTCTTTGGTTTGGAAGAGTTCGTCGAGTTTCGTGTTGGTTTCATCTACTTTTTTTTGCACTCGCTCACGCTGCTGAAATTTCTCGTCTTCGCTGAGCTCGCCCGTTTTCTCCTGTTGGTCAAACTCCTTCATGATTTCGTCACGAGCGGCACGCACCGATACACGTGCATCTTCGAGCTTCTGCTTAGCGAGTTTGGTTAGTTGCTCACGCCGTTCGCTCGTGAGCTCAGGGAAACTAACCCGCAGGCCTGCCGAGTCGGTTGACACTGATACGCCAAGATCAGCGTCCATGAGCGCAGACTCAATAGTACTAATGCTCTCGACATCCCAAGGAGAGATCCGTAGTGTGCGGGCGTCCTCGATACCAACTGACGCCACCTGGTTAAGTGGAACGAGTGCGCCGTAGCTCTCAACTTTTACCGAGTCGAGTAATCCTGGCGCTGCTTGGCCAGTGCGAATACCGGTAAACTCTTTAGTGAGCCAATCGACCGTTTCGGTGAGGCGAGTTGCAAATTCATCAGTGGTCATACAAATATATCTTAGTGTGCCTCGCATTGTAGCGCGCGGTGATTATCCTGCCAAATGGCCAGCTCGGGTTAACACGAGATCCTCGAGTAACATTTTACGTGATGCGCCTCGACGTCGAGTGTGTGTATCAATGGTCAACCGGGTGGCTGCTGGGAGCGACTGATCGTGCACTGCTGCATTCAAGACTGCCTGTTGCCACGCCGTGTCTTTGGCTTTAGCGCGGGTGGCGATCTCCGCGAGTTGCTCAGCGAGCGGTAGGGTGGTGAGCGTTTGCCATGACTCTGCTGCAACAGCTGTCTCGGTGTGGGCCACCTGGAGCCGTGAGCGAACCGTCTCGATGAGTCGGTCCGGACCAGGTACCACTACGCAAAAGCGTGCTGTATCAGGCGGATCTTCCAACAGTTTCAGCAGAGCGTTTTGGGCCTCGTGAGTCAGCGTCTCAGCCTGTACAACAAACGTCCGCCACGCTCCCGCAACCGGGCGTGTACTCGCTGCTGCAGCCAGCGCACGACTCTCATTAATGCCCCACTGCGGCACCGTATGGTGCTCGACATCGACACTCGGTCGCTGTAGCTTGGTAGGCAATGCAGTCAACGAGTGGCTGTAGTAGACGAGCGCATGGTGTGTATCCATGCGTACAGATTACTGGGCTTTTTGCTGTTTGTCGATAATAGTCTTTACCACGCGGCGGAGGTAGTGCTCAAAGGTCTCTTTCAGATCGTGCGTCATGCCCTGCTCGTAGCGCCAGCCATTCATGTAGTCGTGAATGCTCTGCTTAACTTCTGGTGTGGCTCCCTCAAAGCGACCGGCAATAACGAGGTTCATTGGTAGGTTACGGAGCTCTTGGTAGAGTGCGTGCTCAGTACCTTTGGCGCCAGTGCCGAGTAGACCACCAGCCTTAAAGAGCTTCCACTCATTTAAAAGCTGCTCCAACCCCTGGGTCACTGTTTCGCTCATAAGCGGGCCACCCTCTGGGACGGGCGTAGCAGGTTCAGCCGGCACTGGTTGAGTTGTTGGCGCTGCTGCTGCGGCAGCTGCCACAGACTGTAGTGGCGAAGCGGCAGCAGGAGCTGCTGGCTCTGCGGCTTGAGGCGCTTTGGATGCTGGTTGCTCGAGAGGAGCAACGGGTGTCTCGGCTGGTTCCGCTGCTGCTGCGTAGCCAGGCTCCGGCTGGTTAGGCTCTGGAGTCGGTACGGCGACGACTGGTTCTGGAGTAGGTGCTTCAGGTTGAGTTGGAGTTGGCGAAGCTGCAGTCGATCCATCTTTGAGCGACGCCTCAACAGCGGCGAAAGCGGTTTCCAAACGCTGCATTGCGGCAGCGCTCTCACCTCCTCCGTGTACAGCTTTCATGGCCTCAAGGAGCGCATTCATGTACTCGCGCCCCACCTCATTGGTTGCATCGATTAGGTTAACTGGGTTGCCAACCACCGCGTTAATGGTGTGCTTGATCTGATTGATTCGCGCAACTGCATCAGCACTAGAAGCAGCTGGTACTTCAGCGGGTTCTGCCGCGGGTGTTAGTGGCGCTGCTGCCTTAGGTGCTGGGGTTGCCTCTGGCACTGGCGCGGCGACTGGTGTCGCCGTTGCTGGCTGACTGCCAAATGTCGGCGCTGGCCGGGCACCAGCAAAGCCAGAGCTGGTAGTGGTAGTTTGTGCTACCGGAGCGGGTGTGCCGGGCGCGGAGTCAGTTTCGGTAGGTTGTGTTGCTGGTTCGGCTACGCCAGTGAGTATGATCCCCGCGGGCGCGAGGTGCATAGCAAGCTCTTCGAGTAGCGTGCTGTCTGGGTCTGTGCGGAGCGCAAACACCATATCGCGCGCCTCGTCTTTACTCTGATTATCGAGTGTGCTATGACGCACAGCTTGTAAGAGCGCGATGACATCGCTCTCATTTTGTACATCGTACTGACGTCCTGAAGAACCAGAAGACCCACCTGCCATATTGCTAGTAGTATAGCAAAGCCCCCGCCGCCCAAAAGGCGGTGGGGGCTCGCAATCTGTGAATTACGCTATGTTCAAGAGGTCTTTGGGCTGCTCAGGTTTTTTGTAGCGCTCATTGATTTCCGCTTCGATTTCAGTGCGGGGGCGACCGTACTGCTTGAGGCTCTTGGTAATCAGCGCTGGTACGCGAGCTAAATCAAGTGTCGGTGGTGGCATAGCAGCCAGGCTAAACGGGCGGGTCGGCGTGCCGTTGGCTAAGATGCGTGCGTAAGCATTGTAATTAGGGACGTTAATCAGGTCGCGGCTGTCAAACACGGGCTCAAATTGGTGAGCCAAAAACTCGCCGTCTTCTGGACCAACTCGAAACGCGGTCATTGAGCCGACGTTTCCAAACACCGCGTCTTTGATAGCCTCATCGAGTTGCGCGATAAACTGGTGCGCGATGGTAAGGCCAAGTTTATACTTGCGCGCCTCGGAGAGAATTGACGCGATCGACGGTGTCGACACATTCTGAAACTCATCGATATGCAAGAAGAACGGCGCAAAGTCCATGCTCGGAGTATCGACGCGTGAGAGCGCTGCCATGAGTATTTTACCAACCACGATCATACCGATAAGGTTGGCGTTGATCTCACCCAGCCGCCCCTTTGCGAGGTTAACGAGCAGGATCTTGCGCTCATCCATAATCTGCCGGAAGTTAAACGTGCTCTCCTGCTGTCCAATAATGGGGCGCATATAGTCGTTGGCAGTAAAGACGTCAAACTTCGAAACAATGTACGGGACGATGTTCTCGAGACTGGCCTCCCCGCCAGCTTTGGTGGCAATCTCCCGCCAAAACTGCACTACGACCGGGTTGGTGGCTTTCTCGAGTTTTTGCCGGCGGTAGCGTGCGTCACTCATTACGCGGCTTATGTCCATGAGCGTGTTGCCGCTCTCGGGGTCTTCCATCACCAGTAGCGTTGCGTTGCGGAAGTACTGCTCAAACATTGGCCCCATGCTCTCTGGGTTAGCGCCGTAGAGTTTTTGAAAAATCGAAAACAGCTCGTTAACTACAAATGTCTTCTGCTCGGGTTTCTGCGGATCATACTCGAGCATATTAAGGCCAATTACGTGCTCGAGGTTAGATGGATCAAAGTAGATGATGTCACCTTCCCGTTCTCTCGGTACGCTGGCGAGCACGTCCTCGATATCGGTGCCGTGTGGGTCGATCATACAGACGCCGTGACCAGCAGCGATATCTTGCACGATCAGGTTTTTCATGAATACCGACTTACCAGTACCGGTTTGTCCTATGATGTAAAAATGGCGCATGCGATCGCTTTCGGTCACAAAAATATCTTTCTCGACGCCACGATGCTTGTTGACTCCCAAAAGCGTACCGGTGCTCGGCATATCAGTCGGCGCTGCAGCGGTTTTGGCGCTTGTTTGCTTAAACTGCGGCGAACTGTCGAGTCCGTCGCTCGGGAAGTGCACCATCGTCGCGAGTTCTGTAAACGACAACGGGAGGAGTGATTTTTTATCCCACTCACGAAACGAGAAGGTTTTTAGAGCACGCTTCAGCGCAGCGCGCGTTGGGCGAACCCAAGTCAGTCGGTTGCTCTGGGTGCGCTCAAACTGATTAAAAGTTGACTCAATCTCGTGCAAGATCTGTTTCGCGCGGTGCTCTCTCTCTGCCGAGACGGCTAGGCGCACGTTACACTCAACTATCGGCTGCTCAATCTTCTGCTGCCACAGCTCAGTTGCCTCGCTGTTATCGTTGCGATAGTGGTCGTCGTCTTCTTTCTTGCTACCAAACACAACCCCCTTCATTGCGGCCACCACCTCACCACCCAAGCTCTCGCGCTGAATAGCCTCGTGTTTGCTCATACCCTTGCGAGCGCGGTCAATAATACCCGCGTACCGGTCGGTGTACCTGGTGGCAGTACTCTTTACGGTAAGCTGCAGCGCTGCGCCACCGCCATCACGCTCAATTTTTGAGAATGCGTTTAAGAGCACTGTCAGCGGATCGTTATCGAAATTGTCATCGGTCCGCAGCGGATACACCGGGTGCTTCGAGAGCCGCGCCTCAGAAACTAAGTGGATACCGCTCTCAACAAAAATATTGTAGTCGTGCTGCTGCTCAGTCACCACCGCCTTCGGGAAGAGTGAGAGAATCTGTTTCTCAAAGAGGTCGATAAACTCGTTGGGGACCGCAACGTAGAGAATGATATCGTCGCTTTCGTTCGCAACCGCCAGCTCGATCGTGTAGTGATCTTTGCCTTTACCGTAGCCCACCCCCTGCATGCCAGCGTAAAACTGCTCCATGAGTGCCACCAGTTCGGTGAGCGATTTGTGTGCTTCCTCATCGGCTTTGTACTGCGGTAGGGCGACCTCAAAGAGCGTCATATGGAGCACGTGCCAGGGTGGCACTCCTTCCTTGAGATCTTGGATAGACCGGCCGCCTTTGATGTGTTCAATAAGTTGTCGGTGCACCTCATCGACGATGTAGCCGTCGCCCACTTTCTCCATTACCGACAGAGCATTTTTAATACCCTCAGTTTCGGCAAGGGTGATGATTTCTGCCACTTTATCGGTAGCCTTATCAACCCGCTCTGCTGCCGCGGTCACCGCTGGCTCAGCCATCACTTGCTCTGCTGCCAGTACCGATTGTGGTGTGAAGGTTCCGTACTCATGAAGCTCCTGCTTGCCAACTGTCTCGTAATCGACTGGATCTGCTTCGCGATTGCGTTCTGCTACCTCCCGCTCGCGGTCGGCGATACGCTGGCGCAAAAAGGCAATTTCTTCCTCTGGTGAGGAGAATTTCTCGGGCGCAATACTTGGTACTCGTTCGTCCATATAGAAATACGCAGACCGCTGTCTCCTGTACATAATACCCCGCCCCGAAAGCCAATGGCTTTCGGGGCGGGGACACGCTCTACTAAGTTGGCATCTTACCAAGCGGTAAATTTTGAGATGGCTGCGCGGCAGACGAGTGAATAAATATGAGCGGTACGTAAGTTGTACCGTGAGTGTTTTTTGAATGAAGTCTAACAAAGCAGACGTTCAAAATTTACCGCTTGGCGATGACAGCCTTTTTGTAAGTGGGTAGATGCTCAAGCGCCACCCCCGTCCCTTTCGCCACACAAAACAGGGCCTGGTTAGCAAGCTCCGCCTTAACTCCAGTTCGGCGCTTAATGAGCTCGGGGAAATTTCGCAGCTGACTGGTACCACCCGTCATGATGATACCGCCGTCGATAATATCGGAAGCTAGCTCGGGAGGCGTGTCCTGAAACACTTCTTTAATTGCGCCAACCATCTCGCGCAATTCGCGATTGATCGCCTTTACAATCTCGTTCGTGCGTACCTCGGTGGTGCGCGGCAAACCAGTCAGGAGGTCGCGACCTTTGATATCCAGCACCAGCTCTTCCTCGAGCGGCAGCGCTGACCCGACCTGGATTTTGACCTCCTCCGCCGTCTTCTCACCAATTGAGAGATTTCGCGTCTTTTTAATGTAGTCGATAATTGCTTGGTCGATACGGTTACCGGCACACTTCACCGAGTTGGCGCCAACGATGCCCCCGAGGCTAATTACCGCCACGTCGATGGTGCCGCCGCCAATGTCGACAATCATGTGACCTTGAGGCTCATAAATCGGAACCCCAGCCCCAATCGCGGCCAGAATTGGCTCCTTCACCACGTACGCGTTGCGCGCACCAGCTTTTACCGCTGCCTCTACCACGGCGCGCTTCTCGGTTGAGGTCACTCCTGCCGGCACCGACACCATCACCTCTGGTTTAACAATACTAAAACGCCCAAGCGCCTTCTGCAGAAAGTAGCGCAGCATGGCCTCAGTGACCCGGTAGTCGGCAATTACACCGTCTTTCATCGGTCGGTACGCGCGAATATCCTCGGGGGTGCGACCAATCATGCGCTTAGCCTCCATACCGACCGCGAGCACTTGGTTGTCGCTTGATACCGCCACCACCGACGGTTCGTTGAGCACGATCCCTTCGCTGGGCACAAAGACTAGTACGTTGGTGGTGCCCAGGTCGATGCCAATTTTTGGGTTGAGCTTCGGAAACATTGCTGCTCATACTACCAAAAATGTCTCCCCAGCAACACTACTCGACTGCTATAGCATATTTGCTATACTGCACACTATATGGAAAACATCGGACACCGCATTGCAGACCTGCGTGAAGCGCAAGGTCTTACCCAGACAGACTTAGCAAAAAAACTCAAANCCACCCAGAGCGCCGTTGCGCGCATCGAGCGCGGTCGCCAAAACGTGAGCGCCGACATGCTGAAGAAAATCGGCCATGCCCTCGGGAAAAACCTTATCACCCTCTCCCCTGGTACCATGAACCTCTCGATTGAAGGTGGCCAGAAGCTCAGCGGCACTATCGAGACTAACACGAGTAAAAATGGTGCGGTCGGGCTCTTGTGTGCCGCGCTCCTCAATAAGCACAAGACCATTCTGCACCGCGTACCGCGTATCGAGGAGGTCTTTCGCCTGGTTGAAGTACTCGAGAGCATTGGTGTCAAAATCGATTGGAAAGGGACTGAAATGACCATCCAGCCGCCTAAGAAATTTAACTTAGGTGAAATCGATGTCGAGGCGGCTAAAAAGACGCGCAGCATTGTGATGTACATCGGCCCCCTGATGCACCACCTCGAGAAGTTCTCGCTACCACAGTCGGGTGGCTGCAAACTTGGTAGCCGAACTGTCCGCCCACACTTCTACGCTCTGGAGCACTTTGGGGTTGATATTAAAACGACTGAGGACAGTTTTGACGTGAGCGTGAGTAAAAAGCGCCCGCAGGAAATTATTCTCTACGAGTCTGGCGACACCGTCACCGAGAACGCGCTCTTTGCGGCAGCCCTTACCCCGAGCACTACCGTTATTAAGTACGCGAGCTCAAACTACATGGTACAGGAGATGTGCGCGTTTTTGCGCGCCTGTGGCGTCACCATCGATGGGGTGGGCACCACCACCCTTACCGTCACCGGTATACCAGAAATTACTCACGACGTTGAGTACACCCTAGCCGAAGACCCAACCGACAGTATGTTCTTCTTGGCAGCAGCTATTGTTACCAAGTCAAACATCACCATCACCCGCTGTCCGATTGATTTCTTAGAGCTCGAGCTCTTGAAGCTCGAGAAGATGGGCTTTAAGTACAGTACGAGCAAAGCGTACTTAAGCCACAACGGCCTCACTCGCTTGGTCGACATCACCACTAAGCCGAGCACTATCACGGCTCTTGAGGAGAAAGTCTACGCCCGCCCCTACCCGGGCCTTAATATCGACAACCTCCCCTTCTTTGCGGTTATTGCGACTCAAGCCAAAGGCCAGACGCTCATCCACGACTGGGTGTACGAGAAGCGCGCCATCTACTTCACCGAGCTTGATAAGCTGGGCGCTGAGACTGTCTTGGCCGACCCACACCGAATTTTTATCACCGGACCGACCGAGCTCCGGGCAGCTGAACTAATTTGCCCGCCCGCCCTGCGGCCGGCAACAATTCTCCTGATTGGCATGTTAAGCGCCGAAGGTCATTCGGTACTGCGCAACATCTACAGCATTAACCGCGGCTACGAGAACCTCGTCGAACGCCTCGCCGGCCTCGGCGCACAAATTTCCTACCTGGAAGAATTTTAAAATGAGCGAACGAACGTAAGTGACTATTGCGAATTTTCTTCCCAATTTGCTTGTTTCATTAAGCAAATCGCTGGAAGTATTTGGACTAGACTCCTGATCTTTCTCATACCGATGCACGTTTGTTAAAATAGTAAAATGAACGTTGTTGAGGTAATTCCACTGATTCGCGGTACACAGGTCGAAACACTCTCCTACTACACCACGCAAGCTCTCACACCCGGGCAGGTTATTTCCGTACCGATCCGCAAACAGGAGCGACCAGCGCTCGTCATTAGTATCGTCCCTGCCTCAACCACCAAAGCAACCTTGCGTGCTGCCACTTTTACCCTGCGTAAGCTGCCCAAGCAAGCGGTAGCGGCCGAGCTGTCTCAGAGTGTCATCGCCTTGGCCACCCAGCTCGAAGAAACCGTGCCGGCGGAAAGAGGTGCTATCTTGCATGCACTTCTCCCTAAAGAGCTACGGGAAGGCGCCATTCTCAACCTGCCGAGCGTTCCCGTAAGTGACACCGTGGCAGCAAGTGAACGCGCTGTGCTCACCGGTACGTACGACGATCGGTTTCGCGCCTACCGCAGTCGTATTCGAGAAACCTTTGCACACCGTGGCTCAGTTTTATTTGTGGTGCCAACCACTGCCGACGTTGAGCGAGCTCGAGCCAACCTAGAACGTGGCATCGAAAAACGCGTCGTCACCTTCTCGCCAACGCTCACCAAGAAGAAGCTCGAAACAGCCTACCAAGCCTTTGCCGACCTCTCCCACGCTAAGCTCATTATCACAACGCCGAGCCACGTCTGCCTCGACCGACACGACATAACCACTGTAATCCTTGACCAGTCGCGATCACGGGCGTACAAGAGCCGGTTTCGGCCGTACCTCGACATTCGCGACGTGGTGCTCACGCACGCCAAACTGACGGGCCGTAACGTGCTCTTGGGCGATCTGGTGCCACACGCCGAGGATGAATGGCGGCGACGTGAAGACGCCTACCTCACCGAGGGTGAGACACCAAGGCGGGTTACGTTGCCGAGTAAGTTAGAGATTATCAGCGTGCCACAAGAAAAATCTGGTTCGTTCGAACTCTTTTTAGCACCCGTGGTTGAAGAGCTAAATGCCATCACCCAAAAACGCAAAAATGTCTTTTTGTATGCGGCGAGGCGTGGCATCGCACCCGTTGTAGCTTGTGTCGACTGTGGGTACGTCTTCCGCTGTCCTGACTCCGGGGCGCCATACACACTCTTTAAGAGTAATAAAAATGGCGAGGAACAGCGCTGGTTTATTGCGGCAGCTTCTGGGCGGCGGCTTCGGGCGCCCGACACCTGTCCCATTTGTAACTCGTGGCGGTTGCGCGAGCGGGGCATTGGAATCCAGCACATCGAGCAAAAGCTAAAAGACGAATTTCCCGGCGTGCCACTGGTGGTGTTTGATCACACCACCGCCACCAGCCCACGAAAAGCGGCCAGTCTGATTAGCGAATTTTACGATACGAAAGGTGCCATTTTGCTCGGTACCGCAATGGCCATGCCGTACCTTGAGAAGCCGGTCCCCTACTCTGTTGTTACTTCACTTGACGCAGCGCGAGCGGTACCTACCTGGCGTGCCGAGGAAGAGCTTTTTGCGCTCTTGATGGCGCTGCGCGAGAAAACGGAAGAAGTCTGCTATATCCAAACGCGCAGTGAGCCCGATNAGGTGTTGCAGCTCGCAGCGCAGGGGCACCTCGAGCAGTTTTACACCGACGAGCTGGCGCTGCGAGAGCAGCTTGGTTACCCGCCGTTTACCTACCTCGTGCACCTTACTTTGCAGGGCCCGGCGACAGCAGTCACCAAACTCGAACGTGAGGTAGAAGCAACGCTGCACGCCTGGCAGCCAAAGTTTTACCACGCGCCAACGACAACGAGTGCTAAAGCGACCCGGTTTGGACTGATCAGAGTGCGTAAGCACAAATGGCCAGATCGAAAACTCATTAAGGCACTGCGCTCGCTGCCGCCGCAAGTGCGGATAGAAGTAAACCCCGACCGGATTGTGTAGCGGTAACAATCACTCCGTGATTTTTGCTGCTCTTTACGGTATAGTAGCCGCACCATGGCAAAGCTCGTAGCAGAGAACCACCCTGCCCTGCATCAAATCGCTGAGGCAGTCACACCGGCAGAAATCGCTGATGGCACCGCCGCCAAGATTGTCAAAGACTTACGCTCGGCCATTAAGGAGTACAGCGTCGACGGGTTTGTCGCCGTCGCAATTGCCGCGCCGCAAATTGGCATCAGTAAGCGGATTTTTATTATCGAAGACCAGAGCACCGATCGCGACGCTCTACCGTCGGTAGTAGCAATTAACCCCGAGATTGTTAAGCACTCAAAGAAAACGCACGTCGTCGGCGAAGGTTGTCTTTCAGTACCCGACTACTACGGTCTCGTCAAGCGGCACAAGAATGTCACCCTCCGAGCAACCGACCCAGATGGCCATGAGTTTGAGCGTGGCGCCGGTGGCCTTTTGGCGCAGATTATTCAGCACGAGAACGACCATCTCGACGGTATTCTCTTTACTGACCGCGCTGAGCAAGTCTGGCACAAAGATGATATGCCCAAAGGCACTCGAGCCGAAGCAGTATGATTGAGCCTCGAATTGCATTTTTTGGTGGTGAGCCACTTGGTGCACCAACCCTAGAAGCGCTCACTAACGCTGGTTACCAACCGGCTTTAGTGGTGTGTAACCCAGACCGCCCTTTTGGGCGCGGGCAGCAGCTGGCGGTTCCGCCAGTGAAGGCGCTCGCCCAGCAACACAACCTTCCTGTCTGGCAACCGACTACGCTAAAGCCAAACGCGCCAGAACTAGCTGGCGAGTGGGATCTCTTTATCGTGGTTGCCTACAACAAAATTTTGCCGACGTGGCTGATTGAGCTACCAAAACATAAGACCATTAACGTCCACCCATCACTGTTACCAAAACTCCGCGGTGCCAGCCCAATCAGGAGCGCCNTACTTCNAGACGAGCCTGAGCACGTCGGAGTATCTATTATGTGCGTAGACGAAGAGATGGACCATGGCCCCCTATTGGCGCAAGAGCGNCTCGCCATTGANCCCGATGCCTGGCCACTGACTGGCCCTGAGCTCGACCNGCGCCTCATTGAGCACGGCGCTGCACTCTTGGTTGAAACTTTGCCCCGCTACCTAGCTGGAGAAATTTCGCCTAAACCACAAGAACACGCGGAGGCATCCTACTGCGGCAAGCTCACTAAAGACATGGCGGAGCTTACCATCGAACCGCACCAGCTGCCCGCCGGCGAAGCGGCGTGGCGTGCGTACCTCACTATCCAAGCCTTTGCTGGCGCCGGCGAGGCTTGGTTTATGCACCAAGACAAACGCTACAAAATTACAAACGCCCACCTTGAGGGTGAGCGTTTAGTAATTGACACGGTTGTGCCAGCTGGTAAAGCGGAGGCTGATTTTTCTCAAGTCTTCCGCGTGTAGCTAGCGCCCAAAGCGCATCATCTCTTTAAGGCGTCGGCCACCTTGCCGCAGTAGGTTGTGGTGCTTTTTATTCGCCCGTCGTAATTCCTTATCGAGCTCAGCGCGCACCTCGTCGACAGCTTTCTCAAACTGGTCTTCCGTCGCCTCAGCGCGATAGAGCGTACCCTTCAGCCAAAGATTGACCTCTACTTTGTAAATGTCTCCGCTTTGCTGCGGTGCAGTTTGTACAAACTCAACCTCACACTTAACGTCGGTCTCGTCGCCGATGTACTTCTCTAGTGAAGTGAACTTGGCTTCAAGCAGGTTCTGCAAATCCTGGTTAAGCTCGGTATTGGTTGCTTTGTAGTTAATGATTGGCATTGGCATAATAATTTCTTTAGCGATTAACCTTCACAAGCGATACAGGTGCTTCCACCCATATGAACGCGCGGCTTGCCCGAGGTTTCTTCTTCGGTGTCAGTGGCGCCGTAATTAAGCTCGAGGTAGTCCATGATGTCATCACTCTCGTACATGGCGACTTCTTTGTCGGCATCGACAAGGTACGGGACCTGCTGCTTACCACCTTTCTCAATCAGCTCCGCACGGGCCGTCTCGTCTGTTGAGATGTCTTTCATCTCAACATCGAGCTTTAGCTCATCAATCAGCGGTAGAACTTTTTGGCAGTACGGGCTGGTTGGTTTGTAGTAGAGGGTCAGCATACGCTATTGGGTTACGTTGTAATCACTCACTAGTATACTACGTTTTTTTAAAGCTGCGTATTTCGTGTCCAACTCATCGTAATCAACGTTAAAATTTTAGATGCGATACAAGGCGTAGGAAGAAAATGATGCGAGACGTACTGAGTGGTACGGTGAGAATCGTTTTGCTGAACTGCAACGCAGTAGCGCGCTAAAATTTTAGCGTTGACAGCCCGGGCAGTAGTGTGTCCCCCGTCCCGCACAGCGAATCTTCTTAATGGTGGTGCCGCAACGTTCACACGCAGTACCCTGTTTACCAAACACCTTAAGGTAGNCGGTAAAGTTGCCATTNTGCCCACCGGTATCAACAAAGTGCTGGAAGGTGGTGCCACCAACGGCAATCGACTCACGCATAACATCGCCGCCGTGTGTTACTACCGCTGCTGCCTCAGCTTTGGTGAGTCGGTTGGCTTGGCGGGTTGGTCGCACTTGGGAACGCCATAAGGCTTCGTCAACATAGATATTGCCTAAACCAGCCACCAGCGACTGGTCAAGGAGCGCGGCTTTAATCGGCGTCTTGCGCTTGCGGACCCGCGCCACAAACTCTGCAACATCAAACTGCTCGTCGATTGGCTCGGGGCCAAACTGGCCCCGAGCTGCTGCTACGGTGGCTGCGTCGGCCACCTTAAAGTAGCCAAACAGGCGCATGTCGTTGAAGTAGAGGTGTGAGTTGTCAGTAAAGCTGATGGCTAACCGGGTGTGGCGGCCAGGCAGTTCGGCTACGTCGGCAGCGGTCATGGAGTGGCCACCACCCTCCACCTCCCCATTCGCGACATAAAAGAATTGACCGGTCATCTTAAGGTGCGCAAGCACAAACACGTCACTCTCTTCAGCAAACGAAAAAATCATGAGTTTTCCGACTCGATCGATGTACTCAATGGTCTTCCCAACGAGCGTATCTTCGATACGCTCGTCGTACCCCACGCTCTTAGCGTGAAATACCTCAACCGCCTTAATAGTCTTACTCACGACGTGATGCAAGAGCTGTAAGCGTACGGTTTCTACCTCAGGTAGTTCTGGCATGTCGCTATGGTAAGCTAGAGCGCACGTATGTCAAAGCCAGACCGCAAGCACGTACTCTTGTTTCTCCTGGTCCTGCTCTTTATTGTCGGTTGGACCGCGCTGATTTTACACCTTGGGCCGGAGCGCCTGGTGTCGCTTGTGGGCGTAAGCAATGGGTATATCCTCATGCTGCTGGTCTCGCTCTTTGGCGGAGTTTCGAGTATTGGAGGCGCCATTTACGTCACCACTATCATTACCTTGGCCGCGGCTGGTCTCAATCCGGCGCTTCTCGCGCTTGCCTCGGGCCTGGGTGTCTCCGTTGGCGATAGCGTCTACTACTACCTCGGCTGGCGTGGCTCGCACATCTTACCGATTGGCGGTGCTATCACCCGACGTATTCACCAATTCAGTGAGTGGCTACGCGGACAAGCCAAGCTTGTCCGCGCCGGTGCCATTTACGGCTACACGGCATTCACTCCCCTGCCTAACGACATCCTCACGATCCTCATGGGTGTTACCCGGCAGCCATACGCTTTAGTGCTGCCGGCTTTTGTGCTCGGCAACATTACGCACACGTTTTTGCTCGCCACCTTTGGTCAGTGGCTTCTTTAAAAAATTAGCTTGCTGCGGGACGTACCGCGATGTAGCGCTCTTTCCAACCGCGCAAAAATTCCGCTTCGGTAAGGCGNCCGCCGCCCGCCGGCTCGGCCGGGTCGTTGTAGTAGACGTAGCCGTGCGCAGCATCGGTAATTACCACTAGGTGCGGGATGGGGTTAAATTCTTCAAACGTATAGTACACCGACGCGAGTACCGGACCGTGAGTCAATACCTCTTTAAGTTCGTCGAGTGCAGCTCGCTCGCCAAGCGCTTGCAGGTTGATGCTTTCGCCTGTGAGGTTATACGAGCCGGCTAAGTTGAGCAGGCCTCCATGGGTCCAGCCAGCATGGTCGAGGTAGGCGCCTTCTGCTAGTCCGCGAGATAAAAGCGCGTCAACATCCTGCTCAGCACTGGTGAAGTAGTCAATCACCATTGCGATGCTGACAATACCACTCCCCACCCCCTGCCAAGCGGGGTCGCTAATATCGGTAAACTGGGAGTAAAACGGTACCGACCGCACGGTGGCTGCGGTGGTAGTGGCAGTTTCAACTACCACTGGCTCCGGTATTGTGGGTTCCTCATAAACCGGCGGAGTCACTACTTCTGGTGTTGGTGGTTGCGATGGCTCGGGCCGCGCAGGCAGCGTCGAATCAGCCTCCATGGCATGNGCCACTAAGCCGACACTGTATATAAGTAACACTACGCTGTACCGGAACGACAAAACCCAACTATTGTACGTGTGGAGCAAGGCCGGTAGTAGAGACACAAGTTATAAATGTGGTCTAATCCTGCACCACCACCGTTGTGCCTAGCTCGGCCCAGTTGTAGAGGGTTTTGGCTATTGTTGTCTCTACATTGACGCAGCCGTGTGAGTACTGGTTGCCAAAGCTGTCGTGCCAGTACGCACCGTGGATGACTGCCCCACCGTGCGTGAAGTAGAGATTCCACGGCACGCCAGGTAAATCGTAGTACTGCTTATCTACCAGGTTTGGGAGCGGGCCCTGCATGTAGCGGCTCGGCGTCTTCTTAAAAATGGTAAAGGTGCCGCGCGGCGTTGGTGTTAGCTCCAGTCCGGTCGAAATGGGTGTTTGCAGGTACAGCGCGCCACGCTCGTAGGCGTACAGTCGTTGCGAAGAGCGGTCGATCACAATGCGCTTGTGTGACGTGGTCGCTGCGTCACCCTCCCAGCTCGTTTTNTCNCCCTCGTCGTACAGAACGTTTACGTACGAGGCAGCCACGTACCAATCNCTCGTCACCCGCTCGGGGTAGCGTAACCACTCATCAAACACCACCTGGTACCAGGTCTCTCCCTCTCGCTCAATTGCGCCACCCACCTTAAGCACGATACCGTTACGCAGCTGCGCCACCACCGGAAAATCCTCCCCCGGACCGCTGCACACATTGAGACACTCGCCGGTAAAGTCATGGTTGCAGCCATCGACCACTGCAACGTACTCAAACAGCACCCGTTGGATCGGTAAGACTGTTGGCGCGGTGCTGGCGGTGCTCGTACTCACTGNTGGCAACACAACCGCCTCTTCTGCCTGCAAAAACGTCGACGAAGGCTCAGGCGCTGCCGGCGGCTCAACACCAGCCGGCTACCCACTTGACCTCGGCAGCAGAAGCAGCCAAACAGTTAGCAACACCAAGAGGCTGAGTAAAACAGCAAGGTACACGATGACCTGGTGTCGACGAAGGTGTGGCATGGGGTGCAACTACAAATGTAAGATCACCTAGCCGCCAAAGAAAGCGCCGAGGTAGTACGGCCAAATGATGATAGCCAGCACGCCCTGCCAAAACGAGAGCTTGAGGTACCCGATGGTAAAGAGCCAGGCGGCAAACCACATACCGCCGGAGAATGTGTGTTATTCTACTTTGATTTTTTGCATAGGCTAAAAATTTAATGGCTAACGACTCTACTCACTACATATAGTACCAAATTACCAAATAGTTGTTTGAAATGCGTAAAATTTTCTGTACAATAGCGCTTACTCATTTTTGAGTCATATTCCGCGGTAGCTCAGCGGTAGAGCATCCGGCTGTTAACCGGCAGGTCACTGGTTCGAATCCAGTCCGCGGAGCAAATTGAATATGGTCTTGGTAATGTGCTATGCTACTGCGCACAAAACGGGCCGTTAGCTCAGCTGGTAGAGCGCTTCAATGGCATTGAAGAGGTCGCTGGTTCAAGTCCAGTACGGTCCACATAGAGTGATGTTATACTCATGGTGACATGCATCACAAGCGCTCAGGGTACGTATGGTTAGTTTCGGGTGGGGCGCTTGGGTTCTACGCCCTTCTCGGCTTGGCGGGAGTAAAAATCCCCGGCGTCGAAGAACTGGTTGCACTCTTGAGCAAAGCTGAAGGTTGGGAGTTTATGGCCGCCGGTTTTCTGGCCATACTGCTTGAGGGTATCTACGTTGTCGGAAACTTCTTCCCCGGTAGTACGACGGTGATGCTCTTGGCCGTACTCTCAAGTGTCGGCAGTTGGTGGCAGTTTGCTGGTACGATCGCAGCTATTTTTGTTGGTTGGTGTCTGGCTGGTTTGATTAACATCACCTTTGCATACCGCTCCTTCCGAGCCGGCAAGCCGGTGCCAGAACATGTTTTTATCGTGCGCGACAATCTCTGGCTCAGCTGGTATCCCTCGTTTCGTGCTAACTACGAAGTATCACAAATCGCTGCCGGCGGGAGTGTGTGGCGAGTAATTGTCTCGGCCTTGCGCGTCCGGTTTTTGGCGTCGCTCGCTGCAGCTGGTTTGGCCACGCTAGTGGCAGCAGTTGTTGACCTCTCTGAGCTCGATAATGAAGAGGGGTTTGCGAGCATCTTGGTTATTGTGGTCATTATGGTGCTGATCGGGTACTTCGAGCTCCGCAAAGCAAAACAGTATGAACGTGCAGATTGAGGACAGCTGGCGAGAAGCGCTGCACGATGAGTTTGTCAAAGACTACTTTTTAGCACTAACGAGCGACGTGCGGGAGGCGTACCTCGAGAACGGTCCGGTCTACCCACCACCCAAACTAATTTTTAACGCTTTTGCGCACTGCTCGTTTGACGAGGTGAAGGTGGTCATTCTTGGCCAAGACCCATACCACGGCCCCGGCCAGGCGCACGGGCTGTCTTTCTCGGTGCCTGACGGGGTGCGAGTTCCACCGTCGCTCCAGAATATCTATAAAGAAATCGAATCGGACATCGGCACACCACCACCGCCAAGCGGCAACCTTGAGCGCTGGGCTGAGCAAGGCGTGCTGCTTCTAAACAGCACGCTCACGGTGCAAGCTGGTAACGCCGGCTCACACCAAGCGTTTGGTTGGGAGCAGTTTACCGACGCCGTCATTAAAACCGTGGCCGAGCAAAAAGAGCACGTTGTATTTATGCTCTGGGGTGCCTTTGCGGGCAGCAAGGCAGCGTACGTGGATGAGACAAAGCATTTGGTACTTAAGGCGCCACACCCCTCCCCGCTCTCAGCGCACCGAGGATTCTTCGGCTGCCGGCACTTTAGCCAATGCAACGCGTACTTAACCGAACATGGCCAGACACCAATAACTTGGTAAACTACTGGTCTATGGATTCACTGAGAGAAAAATTGTGGCAACCCTATCCGGCGTTTATTGTAGGTGTACTCCTGAGCTTTGGATTGGGCGCTTGGTTGCTCGCAGACAAACCGCACTCACACCATCACGACACAACACATCCAGTAGGCTACGCTGGAAACAAAGACGAGGTGCACGTGCACTCCGATTGGCTTGTGCATCTAAACGGTGTGACGTACGACTTCTCTGCTGATGCGTACCAAACCACAGCGCTACAAGAGCTAAGTGATACCATTCATCTCCATGACAACAACGGCCTAGTAGTTCACCGTCACGCTGACGATGTTACCTTGGCCGATTTCTTGAACTCGCTCGGGTTTACCCTCACCGACTCCTGCATTACAACCGACAAGAACAAGGGGTTTTGCACCAACACCGAACAGGTTCTCACCGTTTACGTTAACGACGAGCCGATTGTCGAACCAAGCCAGTACGTCAACCAAGAGGAAGATCAGATTTTGATCTACTACGGAGCGCGCGACGATACAAAAACGCTGACGGCGCTCCTGGGGCAACTGAGCAACCAAGCGTGCATCTACTCGGGTACTTGTCCAGAGCGCGGCACCCCACCACCGGAGTCGTGTGGCACGAGCTGTGAGCTATAATAGAACGGTATGATATTGCGAATTATAGTGTTGCTGGCTGCAGTGCAGCAGCCAATTGTGGCGGCGATGAGCGGTATGGGTGACTTAGCGGCTGGCGCAGCGCCGGCGTACCCAACCTACATCCAACCAGCCAGCTGGGCGTTTAGTATTTGGGGTTTCATCTACCTCGCATCAATTGCCTTTGCGATTTACCAGGTAATCCCAAAAAACGACAACCAGCTCTTGCGTGCGGTGCGCATCCCAGCGCTGATTGCGTTTTTGGGTTCTTCACTGTGGCTCTACTTTGCTGCGAGCGTAAGCTGGACAATCTGGCTAACCATCCCAACCCTGATTGTGATGGCCGGTGCACTGGCGTACATCGTTGCGCAACCCGCACTACCAGCAGCTACCCCACAGCTCTTCTCGTACAACACGTTGCTGCCATACGCCGCTTGGACAGGTATCGCTCAGTGGCTTAACGTGGTGGCGCTCATGAATGCCCAGAATGTCATCAGTACCGGAGCACAAAACACTGCACTTAACGTCTTTTTCTTGCTCTGTATCGCTGGGTACACAATCTACTGGCTACGCCGAGCGCAGTACTCAATCTGGTACGGTGGGGTGATTATCTGGGCCAGCATTGGCGTGATTGCCGCCAACACCGGCTCGCCGGAAGGCAGCATTATCATCACCACGATGGCCGGCGCCCTTGGATTGGCCGCGATGGCGCTCATTCGCCAAAACGCTGGTGGCTAACCTATGACCTTTAGCGAGCGACTCTTCGAATTAGCGATCGCAATCCCGCCTGGTCGTGTCACGACCTACGGCCTGCTGGCTAAAGCAGCTGGAGGTGGTGCCCAAGCCGCTCGTAGCGTTACTGGCATCCTATCCAAGCACCCTAACCGCAACGCCATCCCCTTTCACCGGATTGTCTACGCCGGTGGCCGGGTATGGTGGAACGACGAGTACCGCGCCAAGCGTCAGCAGTTATTTGCTCACGAGGGTGTTGAGGTTAATCAAAAAGGATTGATAAAAGACTTCGACGAGGTAGTCTGGGACCCCCGAGAACTCACTTAAGCGTAAAGGTAAACGAGTCGAACTGCTGCCCGTTAATTTGCAGCGTTACAGTGTGCTCGCCCGGATAGTACGTGAAGGTGCTGCTGTTGGCTTTGATGGGGTGGCGCTTCGTGATTGTGGCTGACTCCCCTGCTGCTAGCGTCAACTGCTTGATTTTGAATACTTTTGGCGCTGTGTTGCCGTTCTTCTTTACAAAATCGACGACGTAGTCGACGAGGAGCGGTTCGTTGCGCTTGGCAGTGAGGGTAAAGGAGAACTCGAGGGTATCGCCGAGCGCCAGCCTCGCTGGCGCTCGACTAAGCTCTCGCACTACCACTTGCGGCTTACTGTGGTAGCCAAGAAAGGCCAGAGCATCGGGGTGACCTTGCTTAACGAGCGTACGCAACGCGTGGCGCGTCATCCACACCAACTCTTTCTGTTCTTGCACCTTGGCCTGGTGCCAACGTTGTAGCGTTGCAATTGCCAGGTCGGGCTCTCGTTTACTAATGTCGTTGAGGTGGTTGGCCACTGAACGGGTCACGTACCGTGCTGCATCGGCATGGAGTGTGTTCAAGAGCAGCAGAGGTCGCTCAATTGGTGTCGTAAGCCGACTGCTCCACGGCAGCAGTGGCCTCGTCCCCTCACTGACCAGTCGACGGACATGGTAATTTTTATCGCTCGCCCATTGCGTCAGGGTGGCATAGGTCTCCTCAGGAAACGCATTAATGAACGTACGTATCGCATCTTCCATCGAGAAACGTTGGGTTAGTTCTTTGAGTGTGTCCAAAGCAGTTTTAAGATGTGTCGCGCTCGCCCCATGCCTGGCTACAAACTCTCCGTACGGTGCGTAGATAAAGTCGCCAAAATCGTCGTCAGTTTTGGTTGGATCAAGTGGTGCCGGCAGCGCTGCGACAATTTGTGTGCAGGCGGTTTTAAAATCGTTATCGAGGTACCGCTCAAGCACGTCAGCAATGTGCGCAATCCGCTCCTTAAGCTCGAGCATTGGAAACTGCGAGCAAACATCCGCAACAAAGGTGTCCGCCTTAAAACCTGGCACAACTGGCGCGAGCTCACTGGCCAGTTTAGTTACTTTGGCTTTGTTAAACAGTTCGTCTTTAAGGCTAAAACCCTCGCCGTTGGTGTTGCGGGCCATTACTGGAGCTTTTTATAGAGCGTGCCGGTAGCCGCAAGCGCGGTGATTCCCAGTATAAAAACGTACAGCGGATTACTATTTAAAATCGGAATCATCGAGATCACCTGCTCAAACGAGTAGAGCACGGCAACCAAACCAAAAGTCGAAAGGCCGATAATTAAAAATGGGAAACGTTGCAGTATTGTCTTGCGAAAATGGACCGTTGTTTGCTCGACCGTTTTCGCAACGTCGTCGACTTCTTTTACTACTGTTTCTTCTAAGTGTTTGAGTTTTTCATCCATAGCAAAATTATAGCAAGCAGACGTGAAAGAGAGTAGCCTCATCTGCGTCTTACTCTCCGGAGCGGTCACTAAGAGCCGCCTGTTCCTTGGGAAGGGTTTCTCAAACCATGGAGAGACCTGATGAAATTGAAGTTACGATACGTTATCGTCGGTTGTCTTGGCTTAGTGGCTGGTGGTGTGCTGACGGCACATGCCAGCAACCTCGACAACATCGACCGCCACATTACCGTGGAGGAGCTCTCACCGGTGCAAATTGATACGTTGCGCCGGATGTATGAGCTTCTCGATGCGACACATCCGCTCGTCAAGGTGGCATTCTGCGAATCATCGCTGGAGCACTTTGAAGATGATGGGGTGACCGCTAAACGTGGCGACATTGACTCCCGCGACACAGGAGTGCTACAGATCAACCTCGGGTACCACGAGCGCGATGCTACTCGTCTGGGACTCGACGTCAGGGTCTTCGAAGACAACGTGACGTACGGCCTGCACCTCTTGCGCACGCAGGGGTTGCAACCGTGGAGCGCTTCGGAGTACTGCTGGAGTGACATGCGACTACCGCCGCCGGCTAGTGTCGGCGCTCAAATCTCCAGTCCAGAAGCTTCGTAGCACAATCTGGCTGCCCTCCCGGGCGGCTTTTTTCTTTTGCGCTATACTACCGACATGAATAAACCAATCGACGATTACGCAGTGTACATCACCGAAGATGTGCTCGGGCATATAAGCGACATCACGTACAAAAAGATGTTTGGGGGCTACGGGCTCTACTACCAAAATCGCATATTTGCAATTATCACCAGCGACGATAAGGTCTGTTTTAAAGCCACCGAGAAGTTGGCAGAAGAATACGCTGCCGCTGGAGCCACGCAATTTATTTACACCGGCCACAAAAACAAGAAACCAACACCCATGCCCTACTGGCGTGTGCCTGAGGCCATTCTCGAAGACCGCGAGACTATTACCGATTGGGTGAAAAAGTCTGCTAGACTTTCGCAAGGCCTTGCCTGACATTTTGTACCGTAAGGAATAAAATGTCAGGCAAGGTGTACCGCTTCTGTAAGAAGTGCCGCTCAGCCGCTCTAAGCAAAGCAAAGAAATAAACAGACACCTATGACACTCCCAACCCGAACTGAAGCAGAAGCCTCGTTGCACGAGTACGTCGCCGACGAGTACCAACGCTACCATGCGCTCATGGTGGCGACAGCCATGGCAGGCTACGCACGTCTACGAGGCGAAGACGAGGAGCTCTGGTGGCTAACCGGCTACCTCCACGACCTCGACTACGATAAGCACCCAACCGAGCACCCCGGACCGTCGCTTATCTGGTTTGGCGACTGGGGCTATCCAGCAGAGCTCATTCACGCCATCGAGGCACATGCCAATGGATTTAACGGCTTTACCACTAAACCAGAAACGGACCTCGCCCGCGCGCTCATTGCGTGTGATGAGATCTGCGGCATCTTCTACGCCTACCACAAACTCAATCCGATTCCGTTTGGCGAGATGAAAGTAAAATCGATTCGCAAGCGACTAAAGGAGACGCGCTTTGCACCCGGTATCGACCGCGGGCATATTTACGCGGGCTGCGAGGACTTTGGGGTGAGCCTCGACGAGCACATTGAGAACCTCATTACCTTTTTTGCCGAGTTGCCAGCTCCTCAGGTATAATGCAAACACTGCATGAAACTAGTTATCTACGCCATCTTCGGGCTCGTTGCCCTCATGATTGTAAACGCCTGGCTCAGTAGTCTCTAATGGAATACGCGATATCCCTGCTTTTGATTGCCGCTTCTGCCCTTTTCTCGGGTTTGACCTTAGGCTACTTCACCCTGGAGCCGCAATCGCTCAAGCGTCGTGCTAAAGCGGGCGACCGACGGGCCGCGCGGATTTTGCCGCTCCGAGAGCAAGGTAACCACCTCCTCACTACCCTGCTCTTAGGCAACGTTGCGGTAAACAGCGCGCTCGCCATCTTTCTTGGATCAATTGCAAGTGGCGTCGTTGCGGGTGTGCTCGCCACTAGTATTATTTTCATTTTCGGTGAAATTATTCCGCAAGCGGTAATTTCTCGACACGCCCTCTATTTTGGTGCCAAAGCTGCGCCGATCGTTCAGCTCCTTATGCTACTGTTGCGTCCGTTCACCTGGCCGATAGCTACTATACTTGACCGCGTCCTTGGTCAGGAGTTGCCAACGGTATACTCGCATAGCGAACTGATGGAAATCGTCGCAGAACATGAGGCCTCAGAGCACAGTGCCGTCGACGAAGATGAAAAGCGTATCGTACACGGTGCCTTGCAGTTCTCGCACACAACCGTGCGCGAGGTGATGACCTCAGCCGAGCAGGTCGTGATGTACGACGTCGGTAGTCGCCTAGACGACGCTTTGCGTGAGAACATGGATGAGCATGGTTACTCACGCTACCCACTCTATGAGGGCAAGCGCGATAACGTGGTGGGCTTGCTCTACACCAAGGAGCTCATTACCGAAACTACCGACGTACTCCTACGCGACACTGAGGCGTACGAGGACGAAATTATGCAGATACGTGGTGACGCCAAGCTCGACGCGGTGCTTAAAAAAATGCTCACCAGGCGACGACACTTAGCTGCAGTGATGAGCAAAAACGGACAGTTTGTGGGGGTGATCAGTCTTGAGGATATTATCGAAGAGATCATCCAAGAAGAGATCGAGGACGAGGATGATGAAGAGCGCGAGGAGGATTAGCGCTTAGCGATTTTCTTAGCAGTGGTTTTTTTGGTCGACTTTTTGGTCGCGCGCTTCTTTGGCTTTGGTTTCTCTACCGGCACTTCTTGGTAGACATACTCGTAGCCGTCAGCGGCTGGCTCGTGCTCGAGGCAAGCTTCGTGATCGTCTTTGAGCCACTCGCGGTTCTCTCGACGGGACTCTTTCATGGCGGAAACAAGCGTGTCGTGTCTAAAGGCGTAAATTGCCGCAAACGACACGGCAACACCCAAGAAGATGTAACGCATTTCAATGCTGTAGCTCTGGTAGTTGAAGAGGAGCTCGAGGACCGAAGCGATAATACCGATCTCCATCATGTACTTGATGTCGATGTGGTACCAGCGCATGTACTCAACAAGAATGCGGTACGCCTTCATTAAAACAATGAGGAGCGCAATAGTATGCAAAAACTCAGTGTTAAGCGCATTTAGGATCGACTGGCGCTCGGCTGGATCGAGAAAGACGGTGTCAAAAATTTGGATCGCAACGTCGTAGGTGCCCGTCACAAACGACACTAGCATGTACACCACCAACGATAAAGCGGTGATGAAAGCAACAAATGAAATGCAGGCGTTCAGAAAAGGAACCGTTCTCTCCATAACTTGCCTTCACTATACCACTCACCCTGACCTGACTGGCGCCCTTTTCCACGCCAAACTTCGTATAGAGTCTGCTATAGTAGAGTAATAACCTAAATATCCACATGAATGAAGTAGCTAACTGGCGGCGCAGTAAAAAGAGTCGTCTCATCATCATTATCGGCCTGTTGGTGCTTGTGGGCGTAATTGCCTTTTTCTTTGAGAAAACCCGACTGTGGATGCTCGGCATTGTCGCTATCTTGCTCGTGGCCCTAGGTCTCGAGGTGGCTAACACTGACGTCGACCTTGGGACGATGCTCGAAACCGGCTCAGTGTCTGAGGCAGTCGTTGAGCGCGATGAGAGCGGCAACCTTGAGGTCGGAGCTGATGGCGGACTCATGACCCGTGTCCTACGCGATCGTGAGGGTAATATCGTTGCTGAGGGTACTGCTGGGGCGAAGTACACCGACGAATACAACTGTGACGACTTTGCCACTCAACCTGAAGCCCAGCGTTTCTTTGAAAATGCTGGTGGTGTCGATAATGACATTAATCGACTCGACGGCAACAACGACGGTGTAGCTTGCCAGGCTCTACCAGCTGGCAACTAACGAAGCTGCAAGAAAAACGCGGCGGCCTCTAAGAGTCGCCGCGTTTTTTGCTATACTAGGAGTCGTTATTCAATCTTGAAACAATCATATGTCATACTCAATCGAAGAAATTGAAGGTATCGGCCCAGAATACGGAAGTAAACTCCGGGACGTTGATATCCAAACTACTGAGGACCTTTTGCGCCGCTGCGGCGACAAGAAGGGCCGCGAGGGCGTATCAACCGAGAGTGGCATCTCCGAAAAACACCTCCTCGAGTGGGTCAACAAAGCCGATCTCATGCGCATCAACGGCGTTGGCGAGGAGTACGCCGACCTCTTGGAAGCGGCTGGTGTTGATACCGTGAAAGAGCTGGCACACCGCAACGCGGAGAACCTCGCTGAGGGGATGGCCGAGTGCAACGAGAAAGAGAACCGCACCAACCGCGTGCCGTCAGCAGAGATGGTACAGGGCTGGATCGATGAAGCTGGTGGTATGGAGCCAGCTGTGTCGCACTAATTTTGACGCAGTCAACAAAACAGCCGCTCGCTTTGCGGTTAGTTTACCGAGACATCAGAGCAAATCAAGGGGTCACGAGAAGTTTTTTCATTTTTTCAAGCAGCGGTGTGCGAGTAGGCGTCGACCATGGTGTG
>PAMC01000011.1 GCA_002710785.1 bacterium | reverse complement strand
AAACTACACCCGCAATTTAGTGCGCGCTATTCTAGCACGCTCCCAGTGGCAATTCCAGCGCTTGCTATACTACCTACCATGGAGTGGCTGCTCACCCTCGGAACCCAAATTATTCTCTCGCTCGTTGGTGTTAGCGGCCAATTAGCAGTACTGCTCGACGGCGCAGCCACAGCCGAGTCAGAGACAATTGCCACCGCCACTCCCCTGCCGAGCCTCCCCGGCAACAGCCCCGAGCGTGATGTTATTCCGCGGATTTTGCTTGAAAACCCAGCCTACCAGAAAGCTTCGCTCGCCAACAGCCAAGGTCTCATTGGTGGTGCTGCAACCAGCAACCCCGCCGAGGCACTCGTGAATGTATTTTGCACCTACCGCACCCCCGACAGTATTCGCTACACAACCGGAACTGGCTTTTTTGTGACTCCAACCGGCGTGATCCTTACCAACGCCCACGTCGCACAATTTTTGCTGCTCGAGACAGTCTCCGAAACCGGCACCACCGAATGTGTGGTCCGGCACGGTGACCCAGCGGTGCCAACCTACGAAGCTGAGCTCCTCTACATCTCGCCAATGTGGATTAAGGAGCACGCTAATCTCATCGACGACCCCGAACCAAAAGGTACCGGCGAGCGTGACTACGCGCTCCTCTACCTCACCGGTGGTGTCGATAGCACTCCACTTCCCGCACAGCTGCCGTTTCTAGCGGTCGATACCGAGCTGCGCAACCGTAATACTGTTGGAAACACTGTTTCGATTGCGGGGTACCCAACGCTTGACCCCGACCTACTCGTGCGCGGCGGTGCGCTTGAGCGCGCTCGCGCCACCACCACGCTGGTTGACCTTTACACCTTCGACACTAACTACGGCGACATCTACTTCTTAGGTGGCAGCGCTATTGGTAAGCAGGGTATCAGTGGCGGTCCTGTTATCGACCAGGACAACGAGGCGGTGGCGCTTATTGTTACCCGCGGCGACGACAGCCGCCAAGGCGCCGGGAGCCTAAATGCCATTACGCTTTCGTACATTGACCGCACCATCACCGAAGAAACCGGCTTTAGCCTGGCGCAGACGATGTCCGGCAACATTACATACAAGGCCTACGTGTTTCAGCAAACTTTAGTCCCCTTCTTAGCTGCGATGCTTGAGCGTGAGCTCTAGGCACGAAAAAAGACGCCGCAGGGCGTCTTTTTTCGTGCCGACCGCACTTAACTGACACCCTGGTGGTAAATAGTCTGGGTTGGGTAGGCAAAGTCTATGCCCCGAGCGCTAAAGGCGTCAAAGAGGCCGAGATTAAATTGCTCCTGTGCGTCCATGTACTGTACGTAGTCGTCGCTCTCAACGTAGTACACCACTTCAAAAATGAGCGCCGAGTCGCCGAAGGCCTTAAAGTGTGCCCGATCAAAGCGAATACCGTCGATACCATCAATAATCTCCCGCACAATGCCATCAATTGCCCGCACATTCTCTGGTGAGGTTTCGTACGTCACCCCCAGCTCCGTTACAATGCGGCGCTCTTCCATCTTCTTAAAGTTCTGCACCCGGGCGGTCGTGAGCTCAGCGTTTGAGACCACCAGCTCCTCACCCTGCAGCGTCCGCAGGCGGGTCGTTTTAATACCGATTTTTTCGACCGTACCCATATCTGCCCCGACAATAACAAAGTCCCCCACCCGAAACGGCTTATCAAAGTAGATTGAGAACGAGGCAAAGAGGTCGGAGAGAATGCCCTGGAGCGCAAACGCCACCGCAATACCACCAATACCCAAACCGGCTACCAATGACGTCACCTCGATACCAAGGTTTGAGAGCACAAAGATGAGCCCAAACACGTAGAGTACAATCCGGGCCAGCAGATTAATCATGTCTGAAGCAGTGGCCGCGTTAGGGTCCACGACTCCGTCACCGTCCTCATCTTTCTCCACTAAGCGCTTAGTGCCGTAGCGGATAAAACAGAGCGCCGCCTCAATCACCTGCCAAACTACCGCTACGTACACGAGCGCAGAGAACGCCGTGTTAAACCAGTCCGGGAGGGTAAATAAACTGAGTGCAATGTAGGCAGCAATCAGGCTGTACACCCAAAGGCGAATGCCAGATACCGCGTCAATTACCGTATCATCAATGTCGGTAGCGGTTTTACTCGAGAGAACCCGCAACCGAGCGAGCACTACCACCAACACCAGTTTGGTAAAGAGGGTGATGCCAACAAAAATACCGAGAGCAACCAGGTACGGAGCAAGGTCGACGGTGCCCAAGCCAGGTAGCGTCGTCTCAACTGTAGGCACCAGGGCAGCCACGTTGCTGGCCGAGTTAGTCAGTGAATCAAACATACGCCTCTACCCTACCAAAACCACTCATTCCTGCAACGCACAAAAGAAAAAGCGCGGGGGTGAAATTCCCCGCGCCGCAACCTTAGAGGCCCTCGTAACAGGGATCATCGCCGGGTGCGCGTTCGCCGCCTGATTTTTCCCGAAGCAGCTCGCTTAGCATGGGCGTTTCCTCTTTGCCCTTGCCCGAATCAACTGCATGGCCGACGCGGACACCTTCCGCGCTTAGCATAGGGTCGTGACCCTGCGCCTGGTCAGGATGTATGATTGGGCCATTCTGCCCATCGGTAAAAGAGTTTGGCATTGATTTTCTCCTTTTCTTTTGCCATGTTGCCTCCCCGCCGCTTGTGCCGCAGGTGCTGTTGAGGTCGCCTCCTTGCGACCCCACTGGAACTCCTGCCTTGAGGAACTCTATGGGGTCGCAAGAACCAAAACGGCCCGCCGGGTGGGCGGGCCGTTTTGGTTTGCTACGAAACACTAACCGGCCCGCCTCACGCTACGCAGCACGAGTACAAAGAGGTTAATGTAAGCAAAGGCTTGCATATACTGAAAATACACCCGTCACCACACTCTGTCAAAGCACTCCACCACAAAACTGTTGACAAGCAAGATGGGTGCGCGCTAGAGTGACGTCTGTCTCGCTTACAAGAAGCGGGACGTACGGAAGATCAAAACAAGGACGATAAGAATGTCTATCATTGATCCGAGGGATCCAACGCCGATCACGTCAACCAACGAACGCCAGAAGGAGGAAGTCCCCAAACAAACAATAAGGGAGGTGTACCCCGTCATTCCAGCAGGCTATGGCTGGGGCGTGCCGAGCAGCCAATTCTACCGCCTCTTGCGTAAGGCTTCGACTGAGCAGATCATCAATCCGTGAGCCAACTATCGAGCAGCTGGGCGGCCTAGCCGCCCACTGTGACCAATTGAAACAAGATCTTTATTTCTTCTCTTTTAGAGAAATTTAAAAAAAACCGCCAGGATCACTCCGGGCGGCCTTTTATTTTTATACTTCCGGTTCAGCTGATTCTTCGGGCTGGTCTGGTTCCGCCACTGCGTTGGTTGAGGTAGCCGGCGGTTCTGGCTCAGTTGGAGACTCTGGATCTTCTGCTTCTTCTACAACCGCTTCGGTGCTCGTTGCGGACTCGCTCGGCGTTGCGGGAACTTCCGCGCTGACCCGCGCCATATCAGCGAGCAAAGCGAGAGCGTCGGCAGCTGCAGACTCAGCAGTCGCGTACTCTTTTACCACCAGTGCTCGCTCTACCTTCTCAACGAGCTCATCTACTTGAGCGAGGCCAAAAACAGTCTTCTCGCTAAGCGCTTCCTGGCTAGCAATAGCTCCAGTTTGCCGCTCAATTTGTAGCAGCTGCAGCTCAAGCGTATCTTTACGCTCATCGTCAGTTGGTGTTACGGGCACGAGCTCCTCTACCGACACGTTAGCCTTCACATCGATGTCAGTCATAAAACGGATGAGCTTCTGCGTGGCTTGCAAAGCCTCGCGTAGGTACTGCTTAGCGGTTGCTTCGTCAACCACTGGCGCAACGATGGTTTCAACCGTTGTGGTTGCTGTCTCGTCTGTTGAGGTGCTTGTAACCACTTCTACAGACTCAACCGTCTCAATCTCGCGACTCTCAAGCGCGAGCGCAATCTTACGGTCGATGTCGGCCAGGCGGCGATCGATGTCGGCGCGCTCTTGCATGGAAATATCTTCGCGCAGTGAGAGCAGCAGTTCAGCGGCGTGTGTGGTTTCGTCCTCGACTTGCGCTAAAAGGCGCTCAAACGACACCTCGGTTGCTGCTGGCGACGCTACTGCCGCGCGAGCATCAGCAATCGTGGCAGCGAGTGTGGCGGTGGTGCTGGCGCCTGCCGCTTCATGACGGGCAGTTTCGCTCTCGAGCACCTCACTCTCGACCTCAAGCGCTGAGGCAAAGGTGAGCTCGGCAATGGCGGCTTCTTCGCTGTCGCTCTCGCGGAGCTCAGCGAGGCCCGCTTGCGCGGCGTCGGTGTGGCTCTTTACCGCTGCTGCTACCTCGGCCTCAACGGCTTCGGTGAGTTTGCCCTCAGTAGCAAGCAAGCGGGCCTCAGCCAAGCGGCGCTCAACACGCTTGGTCTCCCACTCAACTTGCTGGTACGGAGTGAGCGCAAGGCTACTGCGGATCTCTTCATTAAAACGAACCTTTACTGGGTAGAGCACATCGCCCGGCACGGTTTGCTCAGCTGCAAATGGCACAATAATCAGCACAACGAGTGTCGCCACACTCGCAAGCGCTCGCGTACGCATGGTATTAAAGCGCACTACCCAAAATGGCTCGCTCGCGAGTGCGCCGGTTGCCACCTTGGCTTGCGGCGTGCGCATTGCTTCGGGGAGCGGGTGGTACTCCATGTACGCAGTGAGTCGCTCGCGCAAGTCACGTGATTCAGCCTTCGTCATGGTGACGCGCTTGGCAGCAGTATGAAATTGTTGGCTAAATCGTTTCATGTTACGTTTTTGTGCTCCGCTTGGACTCGCTGGCCGCTTCAGCAGCGTGGATGCGCTTACGCAGCTGGGCCAACCCGCGGTGAATGCGCACCGAGACCGTGTTTTCACTCTCCTCAATCAGGAGGGCAATCTCTTTGGGGCCAAGTCCATCTACAAAGCGTAAGATAATTACCTCTCGATACTCGTCGGGTAATTTCTCCAGAAGCGCGAAGGCCTTTTTGCCATCGATCGTGGCCGCCAGACTCTCTACGGTCGACTCCGAGAGTTCAGCAAAGGTGCCTTCATCAATTCCCTCCTTCTCGAAGAGGGCGTCGAGTGAGCTCTCTCGCTTCTTGCGGTAGCTGTCGATAATGAGGTTGTTGAGCACCTTATATAAAAATGGACGAAACTGCTCAATCTCATGTCCGGCCCGAACGTACGACCATACTTTGGTGAACGTGTCGTGCACAATATCGATAGCTCGCTCGCGATCGCTCACACGCAACTGCGCGTGCCGAAAGAGCGCGTCACTATACTCATCGTAGGCTGCGAGGAACCGTTCTTCGTGGCTCAGCGCGCCGTTGTCCTTAGACGTACCCGACATGCGTGAACCATTATAGCTTGAGACGAGACAAAGCGGTAAATCTTTCACCCCACCACAACTCGCACACCGCTAAAGCCAGCGATACTTTCGAAACAGCCATACCACCAACACCACAAAAACGAGAATGCCTGCAATAATGCCACCAAACATTAGCGGATGCGTTGCACCTGGTATTGGCACGTTCATACCAAAAATCGACGACACGATAGTTGGAATGGTAAGAAGAATCGTTAAAACGGTGAGGGTCTTAATGGTGGCGTTGAGGCGGTTGGTCAGAATGGCCTCCGTGGCGCCGCGCACGTTCTGAATCGTCTTCATCACCGAACGCGCCGACTCAACCAGCTGGCTATTGTCGATCATCAGGTCTTCCATCAGCTCAATGTCCTCGTTGTAAAGCTGCATGTAATTGCCGGTCGTCACCTGGTTGAGCCACGCGTTCGTGGGCACCACCGCGGCAATCATGTCGTTAAGTTCGTGCTCATAGTTTACAAACCGCTCAATCTCGCGATTACCAATACTGCGAATCCGTGCACGATCGCGGTGCACCGCACGTCGTAGTCGCACCAACTTACGCTCAAAGGCAGTGGTGAGCGCCGTCATAATCTGAATAAAAAACTTAGCCTTTTGCGTGGTAATCACTACCTCGCTGCCGTCAATAAAGGGTTTAAACTGCGGCACCTCTTTTAGCGCAATGGTAAGCACAAACGACTCTCCCATGACTATGAGGAGCGGAGCGGTATCAACATCCTCCTGGTTTTGCGTGTATGGGTAGCGGGTAAAGAAGTATGTTGCACCCTGGCTGCGCTCCAGGCGCGGGACTTCAAAGAAGTCCCGCGCGTCCTCCACAATCGCCGCATCGAGTGCGTACTCCCCTACCAACTCGGCGATTTCTTCGTCCGTTGGCTCCACCACGTGCGTCCACACTCCTGCCCGCGGCGCGTCGAGCGCCTTCAATTCACTATCTTGTACCGTCCGAAAGTAGTGGGTGATCATTATTTATATTTTACCCCAACAACGCTAACGCTGCGACTGAGAGAATAATCGCCACTGCTTTTTGTAGGTTCCAGTGCTCACCATAGAAAATAATCGACAACACAATCGGTATCAGGATGTACATAGAGGTAATGGTGTGTACTACAGCTAACGTTCCGCCATTACTGAATGCATAAAAGACCATCCAGACAGACACGCACATTACTACACCCCGAGTTGCTGATAGTACTACTGCACCAAGTTCAGTATCGTTACGTATATTTAGCAGCATTGAATTTAAGCCTGATTTCCACCACACACTAAAAAGGGATCCGGCGAAAATTCCCACAGCTACGAAGAAAAGCAACCACCACTCGTTGGGCCAGACAATTGTGGCGTACTTATGTAATGCTGCTGATATTGCTGATACAACTGCTCCTATCAACAGCAATATTAGACCCAGGGTCAAGTTATTTTGCCGACCATTCTCAGTCTTACTAATGAGCATCAAGGGCACGAGCAAACCAAGCGCCAAGCCTATCCATTCGTAATAGGAAAATGCTTCAGCAAACACGAAAATACCAATTACTATCGCCAAAAGTGGAGTCACCAGCTTGTAAATGGGAAAGAAGATCGTCGTGTCGATGTGACGTAATGCATACACTTTTGTAATACCGGCCGTTGCAGCAATAAAACCGGCGAGAAAAACGAGCGAGACTGCAAACCAGGACCAAATCGCACCTCCAAACAATATCGCTGCCGGGAAAGTTACTCCTATTGAGATCAGCCCCCCATACATGCTAAATAGCTCACTATTATAGTCGCGCTTGGCGGCAATCTTGAAGATGAAATTACCCACCCCTGACATTATTGCTGATACAACTGCCGCCCAAAACCAGAGTTCCATGCCTTCCTATATTCCTAATTCAGTATATACGTCCTCAATTGATTCAAACCATTCAATATCAGGATGGTAGTTAAACATTGCTACCCACTGGTTTTCTTTTCCTACGGCCATAATGCGCGGCTTACCTCGCAATGCCTTGGCGGCCAAAGCCGTACCAAATTCAGTGTACACTCCGAGGCCATCTTCATGAGTAAAAATGATGTAGACATCAGTCTGTACCATGCCGTCAACACTACTTTTGGCGTACTCAGCAGCCTTTTCTTGATTTTCGGCGTATGGCTTGACCATCGGTAGCTCAGTCCACTCAAATGGTATCACATGTCCTGCCGCCTTTATGCGGGCACATACCTCTTTAACACGCTCATAATTGTTTGAGCGTCCAGTTACATAAAATTTCATATTTTGCAGTATACCACTCGCATTTTTTAAAAACTGATGCTATGATGTGGCGCATCAAAAAACGGGATGTAGCATAATGGTAGTGTACGCGGTTTGGGACCGTGTGGCCCGGGTTCGATTCCCGGCTTCCCGACAAGAGAAAAGCTTTCAGCTTGGCTGACGGCCTTTCTAGTCAACAACAATATTCTCAAAATACTCAACCTGCGCGTACGTTTCTTGTGGTACGAGGTGTACCGTCACCAGATCTAGNTGGTAGTGTCCTTTATAATTCTCTTGTTGTAGCCAGGTGTCGATAGTTCGTGCCAATTTTTGATACTTTTCACGTGTAACCTGCTCTTCTGGCCGGTNTCCANNNCGTTTTTCNGNTTCCANCNTCANTTTTGTTTCATGGGAAACGGTTTTAATCTCTACAAAGTGCACAGAAGCGTCTTTTTGCATAATGAGATCTATTTCGCCCCATTTTTGCCAATAGTTCTGCTGTAATAACAAAAAACCCCTGTTTCTCATGAAACGCCGAGCAATTTCCTCCCCAATCGCACCGATTCTATTCTTTTTACCTTTTTTACTGCCCTGTAACATGTTTCACGTGAAACGTTTATATTTTTAATTTCTACTATAAAAGCAACAAATACAGCTATAATTATGATTATAATTTAACATATGCGACATGTAAACATTGTCCTTTATCCACTTATACACTGAGTTTTCCACAGTTATCCCCAAAAGCTGTATTTATGCTAGTATTTTCACATGAAACACGCGGTTTTGAGCCTAGACCAGATCAATGCCAACCTTAAAGAACTACCTGGGTGGTCCGTGAACGGAAATCAGTTAGAAGCAACATATACCTTTAAAACTTTCGCAGACACTATGGATTTCATACAGAAGGTAGGGGTGCTAGCGGAGCAAATGAATCACCATCCGGAATTTTGTTGTTCATACACCAAGGTATCATTCTCATTCTGTACCCATGATGTTGGTAACCAAATCACTGATACGGATGTTGAGATGGCCAAGAAAATTAGTGAGTTAGCTAAAGTTCAACGTTAAGTTGCTGTTTGGTGCAGGCTAACTCTTTTACTTGGGGTCAAGTTTCTAATTCGCTTACGCTCATAAGAACTTCCTCCTTACAGAAGCTATTTAGGTTGTCGCTGCTAACGCAGCTGGCAACCTCTTGCGAAGTGCTCCCAGCACTTCTCACCCGGCCTCGACCGTTTTTGCGCTAGTATAGGCGCAAAAAAACATGTCTCCGGCTCACAAAGCTGCCCGCAAGCAGAGCAGTTCAGGTGCTAAACAACAAAATAACTACCCATTCGGGTAGTTATTTTGTTGTTTACCGATTTGTGCGGCCAGGGGTAATCGAAACCCCGACTTATCGTTGGCAACGATACGTTTTACCACTAAACTATGGCCGCAAATATTAAGTTTTAGAGCTGTTTTTGGGCGATTTTGCAGTACGTCCGCGCCATTCGCTACAAACAGTGCTGCCGATTATAGACTATAATCCCGGAAACGGCAATGGAAAATGAAAAAGAACGCCATCTGACGCTCTTTTACATTGTGCACCCACCAGGACTCGAACCCAGAACGACTGATCCGAAGTCAGTTGTGATATCCATTTCACCATGGGTGCAGGCACAATACTATACGTTGCTGAGCGTAAAAAGGCAATCATAATTCTGCTACAATACAGCCACTATGATTACGCGCACCCAGATTCCACAGCCCGTCCTAAACGTCGCAGAAACCCTAGAAAAAGCAGGTTTTGAGGCGTATTTAGTCGGTGGCTGCGTGCGCGACCTCTGCATCGGCAAAACCCCCAAAGACTGGGACATCACCACCAACGCTACACCCACCGAAATTCAAGAGCTATTTGGACCAGACGAAACTTACTGCAATAACGACTACGGCACCGTTGGGGTAATAAATGAAGCGGTTGATGATGAGACCCATAAAGTAGTTGAGGTTACGCCCTACCGGGCCGAGAGCGGCTACAGCGACCGCCGCCGACCCGACAGCGTTACCTTCGGCGTGTCGCTCGAAGAAGACCTTAAACGACGCGATTTTACCGTTAACGCCATGGCCTGGCGCCCTCAGGAAGAAAAACTGGTCGATTTATTCGACGGAGTGGGGGATATTGGCAAAAAACGGCTTAAAACGGTTGGTAATCCGGTCGAGCGCTTTAGTGAGGACGCGCTGCGCATGATGCGCGCCGTGCGCCTAGCGGCTGAGCTTAATTTTGCCATCGAAAATGAGACGCTGACGGCAATTGCCGAGCACCATGAACTTCTAAAGGACATTGCTATCGAGCGTGTGCGCGACGAATTTTTGCGAATTATTGGCTCAACTACGCCACTGCAGGGGATTGTTATGCTTGAGCGGCTGGGTATTCTCGATTTTGTCGTTCCAGAGCTCAAGGAGGGTATTGGCTGCGAACAAGGTGGTATTCACGATTTTGACGTCTACGAGCACAATCTGCGGACTGCTCAGGCAGCTGCAGATAAGGGTTTTGAGCTCGAATTGCGGCTGGCTGGCCTCTTGCACGACATTGCCAAGCCTGCGACCCGCCGGGAAGGGGGTAAAACAAAGCGTTATACCTTCTTTGGACATGAGGTAGTGGGGGCAAAAATGACGCGTAAAATCATGCAGCGTCTTAAGATGCCACGTGAAACAGCCGAAAAAGTCGAGAAATTGGTGCGTTGGCACATGTTTTTCGCTGATCCTGACGAAATTACGCTTTCGGCCGTGCGCCGCACCATTGTTCGGATTGGCGAGGAAAATATCGAAGATCTGCTCAATTTACGCGTCTGCGACCGCATCGGCACCGGTCGACCCAAAGAGCAGCCGTTTCGCTTTCGCAAGTACAAAGCCATGGTCGATCAGGCCCGGCGTGACCCAATTTCGGTCAAAATGCTC
Source organism: bacterium (assembly GCA_002710785.1). Lineage (GTDB taxonomy): Bacteria > Patescibacteriota > Minisyncoccia > Phycocordibacterales > UBA918 > OLB19. Next base: position 68,414 of record PAMC01000011.1, on the reverse strand, counting down.
AAAACCAATGGCGACCACATTATGGATAAGTTTGGGGAAAAACCGGGGAAAAAGCTTGGTTTTATACTGCACGCACTGCTTGAAGAGGTGTTGGAAACCCCTGAAAATAACACCGAAGAGTACCTGGACACCCGCACCGAGGAGCTTTTAGCCCTAGAAATAAGCGATTTAGAGGCGCTGGCCGAAAAAGGTAAGGAAAAACAAGCCGCCGAGGAAGCTGCCGCCATCAAAGCCATCGAGCGTGAGCATAAAGTGGGGTAAAAAGCCAAAAAACTAAAAGTGTGTATTGGGACAACTTACCAGGTCAACTAGGTAAATACTCCCTATTTTACTTAGTATTATTCGCTTTAGGGGCGGAAAAGGCAAGTAAAATAAAAAAGACCGGAAGGAATCGGGGCTGATAAAGTGGTGGGTGTATCAGCTCCGGTGCCTTCCGGCCTTGAGTGGTGAGTGAGCTCTACATTGTCGTGAACCATTAGGTTCGCATTATTGGGCGTTTCACTTCGAAACTTAAACCCAGTGACATAACTCATCTCTTCGTTGTACTCGGCTTCAATGATCGTTACTCTCTTAGTGAGTGTAACTGCGCGAACCGGATGTTCGCTGTCATGAGCCGGAAGGAGTATCAGAGCGCTCTACTACTCTGGTACTCGTTCCGACTCACGGGCCGAATACGATAGGTGGGAATGTTGAACGTATGGTGAAGAAAGTAATTGGAGGTATATACTTTTCTTCTATTCGAAAGATCGGTTTAAGCGTGTCTGACTGACGTGGTGAAAATCATCGCGTCGCTCTACGTGTATGCCTCCTCCAAGGCGGAAGGAGTAGCGAAGCGCTCTACTACTTCGGTACTCGTTCCGACTCAGAGGAAGTATACGATTGTCAAACTCATCTTGCCCTCTCTGGGCCTGCACATATACTATGTCCTTTACAAAATGTTGTAAAGGACAGTACCTGGGGACAACTGTGGATTACCCGAGTGCTTGTCCTAAATCGTGTCCTTTATAAAAGACAACTCCTTGAGAATTGCAATAAAACCGCTCAACAGAGCGGTTTTATTGGTAACATAGGGTATATACTTGCTTTTTTTGTGTTTCGTGGTGTTATTGGCGCTATTTGTTGACGCTCCCTAGAGCGCAATCTCAACCGAAACGGGACTGTGGTCGGAGCCCATCACGTCGGGGTGGATATTGGCCCGCTTCACAACCGGTACCAGCGCCTCAGCGACCATCACGTAGTCGATGCGCCAGCCAACGTTACGTGCTCGGGCCCCTCCCATCTGGCTCCACCAGGTGTAGTGGCCGCCCGCTTTCTCAAACAAGCGAAAGGTGTCGACGAACCCAGCGGCGAGCATGGCGTCAAACCCGCTGCGCTCCTCTTCGGTAAACCCCTTTTTGCCTGCGTTCGGTTTCGGACGTGCCAGGTCGATTTCGGTGTGCGCCACGTTAAAGTCGCCGCAGTAGATGACTGGTTTTTCCTCGTTTAAGCGCTGCATGTACTCTAAGTACGCTGGGTCCCAGTGTTGGCGCATCGGAATGCGGCTTAAATCATCTTTAGCGTTGGGGGTATAGACGGTGGAGACGTAGAAATGCTCAAACTCAGCGGTGGTTACTCGACCCTCCTTAGTGGTATCGCCGTAGGTATCATCAAGCTCGTACTTGTGCTTGAGGTCTTCCGGAATCCCAAAAACCACGTTTTCTGGCGGTATTTTGGTAAAAATGGCCGTGCCAGAGTAGCCTTTTCGCTCGGCAGAATGCCAATATTGCTCATATTCGCCGTATTTCTCCAAAAATTGGCCGTCAACCTGCTCTTCCTGGGCCTTGGTTTCTTGAATACACAAGACATCTGGCTGGTGCTCGCGCAAAAACGGCTCTAGTAGGCCTTTTTTCTCCACCGCACGGATGCCATTTACGTTCCAGGAGTAGATTTTCATGTGCACAGTGTATCAAACATTGCGTTTTGGCCTAGTTTTTGCGATGGCGAGAGCAAAACACTGAGCAAACACCTAAAGGAGCCTTTCGGCTCCATTTTGATACAATAGCGAAATGGAGATCGCACAATTTGAACAATCTGGCTTTATTATCACTAGTAATGTAGGGGAAACGTTAGCTGTCGACATCGGCGCACTCACACCAGCTGAAAGACTGGCCGATGTTACGGTCGACGCAATGTTAGTTTCACACATTCATGCCGACCACTGCTCAGCAGAACACGTCACTGCTTTAGCTCCAGCAACCGTCTACACAGGGGCAGAATGTGCTGTTGCTCTTCACGCCACTGGTCTGACTATTGAAGAATTAAAGGCGGGCGATACCGTGGAGACAAACGGCTTTACCGTTACACCGTTTGAGGTCGACCACGGACCAAACGCCCCACAAGTGCCAGCGCAAAATTTTGGTTTCTTAATTGTCGTCGACGACACGACAATTTACTTCGCGGGCGATATGTACACCGCATCAGGTATGCCAGTTGGTGAGTTAGACGTAGATATCGCGATGTTACCCGTTGGTGGACACTTCACCTTTAACGCTGAAGCGGCACATGCGTTTGCTCAGCAATTTAAGAGTATTGGTACTATTTACCCAATGCACTATGAAGCCGTCGGACCAATCGACACCGCCGGAAAAGAAAAATTTATCGCCTTGGCAGCAAATACGTTTACCGTTGCATAATTAATGGACAAAGTTGCGGCAATTACCGAAGTGCAGCGAGCTACCGAGGCGGCGATGGCGGCGGTGGTAGAGTATTTAGAGAGCGATCAGACGCCAACGGCAGAGCGGGCGCACGAAATTATTGATGAGGTGCTCGCAGCGCACGGTTGTGAGTCTCCCAAGCAACACATCGTGGCCGGCGGCACACAAAGTGCTGAGCCACACGAGGAAGGGAAAGGTCCACTCCAGCCTTGTCATCCGATCGTCATTGATATCTACCCTCGCTCAAAAAACACGGGCTACTTTGCAGACATGACCCGTACGGTCTGTATTGGAGAGCCATCAGCCAAACTGCAGCAAATGTACGAAACCGTACTCGCGGCGCAACAGCTAGCCATTGCCATGGTCGCGCCTGATGTGTCCTGTATCGATATTCAAAATGCAGTTGAGCAACACTTTAAGAGAGCGGGCTACGAGACAAGGGGCGCGGGGACAGAGTTTCCTTTCGCCGAAGGCTTTGTACACGGTGTCGGACACGGTGTCTCAAAAGAACTTCACGACAAACCCCGTATTGGCCGCAACAGCAAGGATATCCTTCAGGTTGGGGATGTGGTAACCATCGAGCCCGGCTTGTACTATAAAAATATTGGCGGTGTACGCATCGAAGATCTCATTTTGGTAACCGAAGACGGCCCTAAAAACCTAACTCGCTTCCCTAAGTCACTAATAATCTAATTTTGTATTTTGGTATCATGCATGATACCAAGATCTAAACCCGTAGCTTGAGAATTTACGAAGCAGTTAGCGCGTCCACAATGCTGTCGTAATTTGTTTGTAGCATTTCACGTTCTTCTGTAATCAATAAATCGTGCTCGAGTACAAAATCAACTATCTGCTGTGCTTGCTTTTTGTCGCTACCATCATGACTGATTAAGAAATCTATTTGACCATCAGCGTCGTAATCAACACGCCATTTATAGATATCAATTTTATTGTTTTCTGTTACGACCGTTGCCGAGGCCAGCATATTGGGCGTACTCAAGATAGTTGTTGATTCTTTTTCAGTAGCGCCTTCTAAGTAATATAAGTGATCAATTTGGGCCAACGTCGCCCGCGAACCCTTCATCATGATCGTAAATTCGAGTGGCGGATTATCGTCAACCTGAATACCTCGACCAACCCACTCAGCGCGTGAAATATCTTTTACCTGACTATACGCACGGCGCAATTCAGAGTTTAGAGCAACTTCACCAGATACGTTTTGATCAACATCGACAGCGTACAGAGCTAGATTATATCCTTCATCAGCAGACACCTGGTAGCGTAACAAGTTATTGAACGAACGATAGTCAGAACTCGACGTTCGATACCGAACAGGTTCCGGTAGGGGCACTACGGGATAGTTGGCGTATGCTAACCAATCTTCAGCCAAGATAAAGTCGTAAAAATCATCTCCTGGTACTAGCGCTTCAATTTCTTCAGTAGATATCTCTTCGTTGATGAGTTTAATAAAAAGAGCGGGGAATAGCTCTTCTTGGCTAACACTTGGCTCGGGCTCAGCCAACATTGGCTCTACTGATTCGTTATCCAATTCAGCTTTAAGCGCTTGTGCGGGTACATACTCAGAATTAGAATTGGGCTCAGATATCGACTCCGGTTTTCTTGAAATATCCGTTGCTTCAGTTGGCACAACATTTACTGGTCGTTCTGGCGCCACCACTGGTTCAGCTATATCATCTGTCGAGGTGGTTGAACTGGAAAAAGTAGGTGCATCAATAACCAGATTGCTGCTGGGAGATGTTTGCTCTGTGGCGTTGTGTATCACAACTTCTGCTTTTGTTGGTTGGATGTAGTAATAATAAAACCCGACTGAACTAACAATTGTGACAAAAGTGGCCAAGAAAAACAGTGAGTGATGCATACACCCTTACTGTATCAAAATAAATTTCTCTGTTTCTAGACTAAACTGAATACTAACTCAATTTTCTCGTACGGTAGTAGTAATAAGCAATGAAGAGAAGGGTGACGATGAGCCATGGTACGAGAAGACCAGCAACAAATTCCTCGCGAGTGTCGGCGAACATGTTGGAAGAATTTGGGTCGATAGTGCTAACCCGGTAAAGGGCTAGGGCGGTCAATGGAGCAAAAACCCACAGCACCCAAGTGCGGAAATAGTGGTTTGGTAACACTAAGAAAGGCGTAGCCGCTGCGGCAATTATTATTCCAAAATTTAGTGTCGGAGCAAGGTATGCATCTATAAAATAAACACTACAAATATCTACAGCACAAACATTTGACCAGTACCAATCTGCTCCCAGAAATAAAATTAGTCCAAAGATTAATAAGCCAAAATTAAATAAGCGCCAATTATCAAAATATTTTTTGCTGAAGCTGGTTAACATACTCTTCAAGGGTAGCTGCGTTTTCGCTACTCAGTATACTACGCTCGGCAAAGAGCGAGATGATGCTGGCTGCTTTTGTAAGTAACCGGTGCTCGATTACGTCAAAATATCGACTGTCCGCTTTTTTATTAAAGCGTTAAGTCAGACGCAGGAGTCCGGAGAGTAACTCGACCGCGCGGGTATCATCGATTGACAATGCTACTAATTGGTACAACCCTGCGTACGTTGCAGGTTTAGTTGAAGTAGCGACGATTTTTTCACCAGTGAGCGTAAGTTGGTACTCAAAACCGCCATCGCCATCTTCGTCAACTGCCAGAGGCGCAAATGACTGCGAGGCGTACTCGATAGTTACCGTAGTACTACCAGTAATGCTATTCACTGGCACCTTGTGCTGCAGGGTTTGCTCAGTGTTGGTGATTTGGTGACTGGTAAACGTCATGGTGCCGTCTGCATAACCGCTGATATGAACAGTGTAGTCAAGGTCGATCGGCACGATGACGTAACTGCTGCGGGCATGGGTGAACCACTCGGTGTTAGGGATCTCTTGCACGACAGTGTCTTGGTCGAGCTGACCAGTTCTGCGTCCCGCCGAATCTTCGCGGTCAGGTACAACGGTGACGACTATACGCGGGGAGTGGGTGCCAGGCAGTTCGCCTGGTGGGCAACATTCACAACCTTCTTCTGCGTCAGCACCTTGGCTGTCGCCGTCGGATGGTGGATGACCCTCGGAAGTGCGACCGGGGTGGTAAGCTGGCTCATCATCCCGGCTGTACTCTTGGCACTCGCGATGGGCTGCGTCGCCGCACAGCGACTCGCAAGAACCGCTTGGTGGTTCATAAAACCGTCCGAGGAGCGAAATCGCCCCTGAGAAAGGGGGAAATACCCACCCCTAACCAGAGACCCCACCATGCACTGCGCGGCGGGGTCGCTTTTTATATACAACAAATTTATTTTGCTAACTCTTTGGTGCGGTGGTAGTGGTAGGCGATGAAGAGGAGGGTAATGACTAACCAAATTGCAGCCCATAGGTTAACCATCTCCTCACGAGTAAGCGAGAAGAATCCGCGGGGAATCGGGTCAGAGCTAGCAATAACGATGGTGCTAATGGGTAGAAGCCATGAAACCACTTTAATAATGTACGCCCGAAAATAGTGCACCGGCAGTATCAGAAAGCCCGCAGCAAAAAAAGGGACGAAGAGACTAATTTGTTTCCAAGTCGCTAAAAGACCTCGTCTAAAATCAGCCTCGCAGCCCTGTACGGCACAGATCGCCGACCAATACCAATTTGTAAACAGATAAAGGCCAGCGAATGTCAGCAATAATGCAATGTTAAACTTGCGCCACTTATTCATACGACTTTAATGCTTCTATTGTAGCAATAATTTGTGGCCAATCAGCGGTATTATCGACGGTTGCCAAATACTGAGTGATCCAGAGTAGCCGATTCAGTAAACGCGCTTCGATGCGTGCAGCATAGCGGCCGGGTCGCTCACTAAACCGTTCTGCAAGTCGAGTGAGCGAGAGCAGTACTCGACGGTACTGAGGATTCTCCACTTCTTCTTTAATGGCTGCACGCAGCGTCTCGTACGTAACCGCGTTATCAATGATTGTGACGTCACCCTCCGGAGTGACGATGTAGTCGAGTTGACCATCACCCTCAACATCAACTTCAAGGTCGGAGAATTCTCCTGCAGTAGCAGTAAATGTGATAGTTGTGCTAGCTGAAGTGGTGGCAACGTTCACTCGAGCCGTCTCGGTTTGAGTTTCGCCGAGTAACTTAGCTGCCCTGAACGTCATACCTCCCTCGTCTTCACCAAGAATCGTAACAGTATAGTCAACATCATTGGGAAGAATGACAAAGTGGCTGCCGCCAAACTCAAAATACTGACTGCCGGAGATTTCTTCAACACTCTCGACTGAAGAAATGCGACCAGTACGATTGCCTGACGTATCAGTAACGAAAAAGTAGACCGGGGAGTGGGTTGAAAGCATCGCACGGTCGTCGGCATACTCGGGTCGGTCTTGCGACACAAATGGAATAATTGGGTTATCTTCGTTCAACAAGAGAGACGTCACGAGGTTCAGTACAGGCGTGGCATCAGTTAGGTCCTTGTGGGTGCGGAACTCACCGACTTCATCGTCGAGGCGGTTAAGATCAACGTAATAAGTTGCATCACTTTCACCACCATCCGCCGAGTTACCAACAACGGTCTCATCACCAAATTGAGTGACATACGGGATTGGTTCGTAAATCTTCGAACTTTGTCTACAAACCCCAAGAAGGCATCGCCACGTAGGAAATTCTTGGTACTCAAAACCAGAGATAGAATCAATTCCGGTACCTACGATTTCATACACGTTGACGTTGCTTGGAGCAACCCAATTATCGAGCAATAATCGCTCTTGATTGGCCTTTGTGAGTAAAATCTCATTTAGGATTTCCGCCTCATTGGCAGTTTCAGCTCGGCCTCGACCGTCACCACCAAGTAGAAAGTCGTCTAACTCATCAAATGTAACGGCGTTACCGTATACCTCACGAAACGGTGCGGTGGTCTCAGACGCGTCAAACCCAATGACAATATCATTGCGGCTGTCGAAGTAGGCTTCGCCTGGTAGTAACCCATACGCGCCCGGCATATTGCGAATAATGCCACGAACGGTCTCATCAGACGCAATTAATCCATATGCCAATTCCTCCTTATAGCCATGTAACGCAGAAGCAAGCAATTTTGGTGTACCTAATTGGGGGGTACCTATCATAATAAAGTGGTCGACCAGATCCACCTTACCCTGTCGCTCAAGCTCAGAAATGAGAGCTTTGCCAAGTAGACCACCGTTGGAGTGGGCAATGATGGTGACTTGGCCGCTTAAAGATTGTTCAGCTAGTTGTTCTAGTGCATCAACGGGAAAACGGAGGCCGTCTTGATACTGCGTGCCGTTCTCTACGACATCGAAGACACTCTGACGCCAGTCGTACGGGAAAGGTATCCAGGCCGCAATCTGCGCTTCGGATGTGGTAGCCACTAAATCATCCATTCGGTCAGAAAATTCCTTGTATACATTATCGACGCCAAAAATTTCTTCAAGAATATCACTGGTGTATATATCATTAATTGAATCACCGCTTTCATCTAAAGCCAGCTGGAGTACGTCACCATTATTATTTGGCTCCCACAATCTATCTGAGCCAACCAACCCATCTTCATACAATCGGCTGGCTTTAATGCCGGGGAGGAAGAGGACATTGGAGGCGCCAGTGGGTTCCGGCGCTGACTCAACTACCGTGAAGGTGATCGCAGTGATGTCGCCTTCGGCAGCGTACGCGGTCGGTATGAGTTGATCGCGCAACCACTGCTGCCAACCCAAAATTGGCTCACCAAACTCATACACCACGAGCGTGTATGTGCCCGTTGCGCTAAACGTATACGAACCGAAAAATTCAGGGACGATGTAACCGTCCTCCACGTGACGATAGAGATCGAAAGATATATCGAACGCATCGGCGTTTACTGTTGTAAATTCACCCGACACACTAAGCAGGGGAAGCTCAGCGCTTTCGGTAATCTGAGTACCGGCAAAATACACCTCTAGATTGGAATTGGGATTGAGCTCTCCGAATGGGTTGTCGCAGTCGCTGATCGGTTCTTCAAAGCGCTGGCCATCTTCAATGTAGATGTAGTTGCCGCAATCTTCGACTTGGGCAGCGGTCGGCAAAGCAAACGCGAGTAATAGGGTAATAAAAAAACCTCGTAGTGTTGTTCCCAGTAATTTCATATGGGTGTACTGTACGCAAAATGAACGCGCGTGCAAACCTTGTATTTTTACCCAAACGTGCTTTACTACTGCCGTCAAAGCAGTTCTCCTCTTGGAATATTTCGGTGTCTGCCCGCTCGGCAACACCACAAAGAAGTAAGGTCAGGTGAAGAAGGTTTTGGATTACACACATATGTATGTACGACGTACGTCGTCCATTCCTAACACAACACATTTATGGCAACCGGTACGATTGCAAAAATGATTGAAGACAAGGGCTTCGGTTTTATTACTCCAGCTGAGGGTGGTGAAAAGGATCTTTTCTTCCACGCTCGTTCAGTCATTGGTGACGTTATCTTCGACGATATGCGCGAGGGTGACGCGGTTACCTTTGAGGTAGAGGATGGTCCAAAAGGTCCAGCCGCCGTAGACGTAGCTAAAAGCGACGCGCCAGCTCCAGCTGCTGAAGAAGTAGCAGAAGCACCAGCTACCGAGGAAGCTCCAGCCGAAGAAGCAGCGGAGGAAGCTGCTCCAGAGGCAACTGAGGAAGAGACTGCGTAAGCAGTACTCGACACGAAACAGCCGGTGGGCGTGCGCCCACCGGCTGTTTTGATTAGAGCCCACGATTAGCTGCTCGTGAAGATGACAGTCGGAGTACACGTGCTAGGCTACTGACATAACCGATAATGGATCGTATGGACGAGAAAAACAAAAACACGAACGCGGCGGAGTCGGCAAAGCTTGAGACTAAGCCAACTACACCAGCGCTCCCAACCAACGAGAGCGCAAAATCAGGGAAGGAAGTAATAAAGGCAACCGAAGCGGAAAAGCCAGCGGTTGCCCAAAAGACAGAAACTGCGCTGATAAAAAAAGCCGACGGAGAGCCAGCAGCTGAAAAGAAGGAGGCGCCAAAAGAAGCTGCTAAAACCGAGGCACCGGCCAAAAAAGAAACTCCCGCTGCTGAAAAGAAAGCGTCGGACAGCATCCTCGCGGCAGCAGCCACTGAGGCAGAAACAGGCAGTCGCCGACCGCTGATTGCCTTTATCGCTGGTATGGTAACCGCACTTATTATTTGGCAGCTCTACACCGTAATCACCAACAACGAACCAGGGCCAGGTGAGTACCCAAACCCGATCGCGACCGTTGGGGGTGTAGCGATTGATCAGGCACTTTTTGAGCAAAACGTTGAGCAAACCTTGGTTGGTGGGGTGGCCCAGGGGTTGGATATTGAAGATCCAGAAATCCGACGCACGCTTGAGAACCAGGCACTTGAAGTACTGATTAACACTCGACTCTTGGTAAACGCGGCTGCAGCCGCTGGCTACAATGCGACCGATGAAGAGATTGCCGAGCGCATTGAGCTCTTAGAGTCTCAGTTTGGTGGTGCTGAGGGGCTCGACGCAGAGCTCACCTCCCTCGGGCTTGACCGCGAAAACCTCCAAAACGACGTAAGTGAGCAGCTTAACGTTGACGCACTCCTCGCTAACGACGTACTCCCAGAGACCATCGACGTGTCTCAGGAAGAGATTGCTGAAGTGTACGATGGGCTGGTGGCAGCCGGACAAGAGATGCCGCCGCTTGAGACCGTGCGCGACGCGATTGTGGCACAAATTGAACAGCAGAAGCAGCAAGATATTATCGAGGCCTACCTCGACGAGCTGCGAGCCGAGTCAGACATTGAGATTAATCTCTAGTGAGACACTGGAGCTTAAGAAGCACCGCCGGGAGCCTTTGGCCCCCGGCGGTGCTTTGACAAAGGCAGCACTCTATCGCAGAACTTGAAAAATCTCACAATTATGCTATAGTGTGCGAACCTTCGCGGGTTATTGCGGTGGTAGGCGCGACAGTTTCGGCTGTGTATCTACGTGCTTGGCACCATCACTTGCTTAGTATTTATGCTATCAAAACGAAAGAAAGCAAATGCGATGAAGGACGCGCGCCGTCACGATTCTGACACAGGCTCACCAGAGGCGCAGGTGGCACTGCTCACCAAGCAAATCAACGAGCTCTCAGCGCACCTGAAGAAAAACGCGAAAGACTTTCACTCTCGCCGTGGTCTCCTCCAAATGGTGGCAGACCGTCGCAAGCACCTAAAGTACCTCGCTCGTAAAGACGAGTCAGCGTACCAGGCGCTTATCACAAAACTCGGTCTAAAGAAATAAAATCACTACGTCTGCTTTGTTAGACTGGCGGAAAATATTTCTCACTGAACGTCACAGTTCACCTTGAAATATTTTCCTGGTCTGCCTTGCAGCCGCAGCAATTTTCTATCTTTAGAAAACTCGAGAGTACCGATACCACCCCGCGGCAAAATTTGTCGCGGGGTGGTATCATAGAAGCACGCGCACAGCATTTTCATATTGAATCGCGCGAAGGATTAGAAACCTAACAATTTTTCATGAGTGTAGTTAAACACCCATCCCAACGGGTTGCCGTTATTATCGATACCCAAAACCTCTATCACAGCGCAAAAAATCTCCACAAAGCTCGCGTTAACTTCGGTGCCGTCGTCGAGAAAGCAGTCGCTGGCCGCCAACTCATTCGCGCGGTCTCGTACGTGGTAAACACCGAGAGTGGGGAGGAGAGCGCCTTTTTTGAAGCGCTCGAGAAACTCGGCATCGAAATTAAAACCAAAGATCTACAAATCTTTTACGGCGGAGCCAAGAAAGCCGACTGGGACGTCGGCATGGCAGTTGATGCCATCAAGATGGCGCCGAAGGTAGACGCTATTGTCTTCGCCACCGGCGACGGCGACTTTATTCCGGCGGTGGAGTACCTCAAGTCGTTTGGTTGCCAGGTCGAAGCGATTACCTTCGGGCGGAGCGCCAGTAGCGGCTTACGCGCCGCGGTCGATGATTTTATCGACATGGACGACGATCCGGCGACGTTTTTAATCCGCCGCCGTCGAGTGGTACGTAAAACCGCCAGCACCAAAACGACCAAACGCACTACCAAGAAAACCACGCGCACCCGCGCTATAAAAACGGTTGGGTCAGATACGGACGACCTGTAAAAGGAAAAGGCCGGAGCTACGCTCCGGCCTTTTCCTTTGGCGAAGTGTCGATTGCTCGGTATGATGGAGACATTAGTAGGTGGCTGCGCACACGCAGAGGTTTCAGTCATCCGCTCGAAATCTTAGGTGTGCGCAGCAACTAACGTTGTTGAACATGCAAACGCAATCTTTTTCTACGACTGTGGCCGGTAAAACTATTACCGCCGACATTACCGACCTCACCAACCAGGCCAACGGCTCGGTGCTGATGCGCATGGGGGAAACTGCCGTCTTGGTGACCGCCGTCATGGGCGAGCGTGAGAGCGACCTGCCGTACTTCCCGCTCTCAGTTGAGTTTGAAGAGAAGTTTTATGCAGCCGGACAAATCCTTGGTAGCCGCTTTGGGCGCCGTGAGGGTCGCCCGAGCGAGGAGGCGGTACTCTCCGCCCGTATTATCGACCGCACCATTCGGCCACTGTTTGACCACCAGCTCGGTCGCGACGTGCAGATTGTCGCCACCGTGCTCGCGATGGGCGAAGACGACCCAGATATTTTGGCTGTCATCGGCACCAGCGTGGCGTTGGCAATCTCAGACATCCCGTGGGGAGGCCCGATTGGCGCCGTGCGCATTGGTCTCTCACGCGAGACGGGCGACGTCCTTATTAACCCAACCTACGTCGAGCGCGAGACCGGCAACCTCACCTTTGAGGTGCTCGCCTGCGGGAAAGATGGTGGCATCAACATGATCGAGACCTTGGCCTACGAGGTGCCCGAGGATGACATCGTTGCGATTCTCGAAGCTGCTACCCAGGTGCACCAGCAACTCGAAGCGTGGCAGCAAGAGATTATGACGGCGGTCGGTAAAGCAAAGCAAAAAATTACCCGCCCCAAGACACCCGAGACAATCAGCAACCGCTTTGCTAGCGAGTTTGGCGAGCAGCTCTACCAAGCAATCTTCTCTGGCCAGGCTGGTAAGGGGCGCATCCAGGAGGTTAAAGAAGTGTGGCTGGAGACTACCAAAGACATCGAAGTACCCGAGCGCTTTTCGCTCAGTAACTACTTTGAGGAGCAGGTCGACATTATGCTGCACCAGGGAGTGGTACACGACGGGAAGCGCGCCGACGGCCGACACCCCGACGAAGTGCGGCCGCTCTTTACCCAAGCGGGTGGCATCTCGCCGGTACTGCATGGCACCGGCATCTTCTACCGCGGCAACACCCACGTGTTGACCGCGTTGACGCTAGCCGGCCCAGAGGCGGCGCAACGTATCGATACAATGGAAACCCAAGAAGGTGCCAAGCGCTACATGCACCACTACAACTTCCCACCGTTTTCGGTAGGTGAGACAGGTCGGGTGGGTGGCTTTAACCGCCGCATGATTGGACACGGGGCACTCGCAGAGAAAGCACTTTTACCGGTGCTCCCGAGTGGTAGCGACTTCCCGTACACCATCCGCCTGGTGTCTGAAACGCTCTCCTCTAATGGCTCAAGCTCAATGGCATCGATCTGTGGCTCGAGTATTGCACTCATGGACGGCGGCGTGCCTATTACCCGGCCGGTTGCTGGTATTGCCTCAGGCGTCATGATCGACGGCGAGAAGTTCGTGCTCTTAACCGACATCCAGGGTCCCGAAGACGAGCACGGCGATATGGACTTTAAGGTGGCTGGCACCACCGAAGGAGTGACTGCTATTCAAATGGACGTCAAGGTGGATGCAGTGCCCGTACATATTTTGGCGGTAGCGCTCGAGAAGGCGCGCGAAGCGCGGTTACATATTTTAAAAACCATGGAAGCGACCATCGCTGCGCCACGCGACACCATTTCGCCACGCGCGCCAGAAATTGTGAGCCTGCAAATCCAACCTGAGCAAATTGGCCTCGTCATCGGTAGTGGTGGCAAAACGGTGAACGGCATTAAAGAAGACACGGGGGTAGACGAAATTTCTATCGAGGACGATGGCACCGTATACATCACCGGCCGTAATGGTAGTGCCCAAGCCGCGCAAGAGAAAATCGCTGCTCTCACCAAAGTGTACGAGGTGGGTGAGGAGCTCGAGGTGACCGTCACCACGCTCACCAACTTTGGTGCCTTTGCTCGAATTGACGAGCACTCTGAAGGGCTCATCCATGTCTCTGAGATTGCGCCGTTTCGGATCGAAGACCCGGCTTCGGTACTTACAGTCGGCGACGTTGTGCCGGTAGTGGTGAGTAAGGTGGAGGGAGACAAAATTGGCCTCTCCATTAAGCAGCGCGACGGCGAGTGGGCAAAGCGAAACGGAGCAGCGCCACAAGAGTAGCCTAACCTGTCGACAACAGCCAGCCGCGCGTAGCTAATAGGCTAGTATTAACGATATGGCTTCCAAACCGGAACAAAACGTGCCAACTATCCGTACCTTTGCGGATGATTTTGCGGCAGCGCAAGCGCGGGCGGACGCGCCACGTGAGGCGGCGCCCGATGAACCAACTACTGAGCAGGCAAAAATAGCACCAACCGATGAAACGCCAGAAAACATTGAGCTGGCGGTAACTCCACCGAGTGGCGACGAAGATACCTACCTGGAGGTAGACGTGCCCGAAGTGCACGCTGCCGAGAATGAGGACATCGCCGGTGATGACCTGGAGGTGGGTGAGATTGTGAGCGAGAAGAAGCGGAATAAATTTCGCCTGTTTCCGGCGATCGGACAGTCGATGGGGTCGTGGTTTAAGGATAAAAAGACTGAACTCACCGCCGAACCCGAACAGCCCACCATTGAAGACCCGAGCAAGCGAGCCGAAACCATTAGCAGCGCCGTGGGCACCAGCGCCTTACCACAAGCTGACGATTATGAAACGGTTGCCGAACGAGTGGCAGCAGCTCCAAAGGTGTCGGCCGCTGACGCGCTTCAGGTCACCAAGGCTGAGGAGTTACCAACCCCGCAGTGGAGCTCGAGTTTGAGTGCTACAGAGCCAACCCCAACGCCCGCGCCAGCAACGGCCCACAGCACATCCCCGGTTGCCACTCCGCCCGAGCCAGTACTCGAGTCTGAGGCCCCAACCCCAGTTGCAACGCCCGAGGTAGCAGACGTGCCACCGGTAGTGGAGCCGGCACCAACGCCAACTCCCAAGCCTGAACCAACGCCCGAGCCAATACCCGTACCAGCTCCCGAACCTAAACCAACACCCAAACCAACCGCGCCGCCCACACCACCTGAAGCTGAGGCCAAGGAGGAGACCGCATCCGCGTACCGGTACCGCGCTACTCCAGTCGAAGCGCCACCGCGTGATTGGCGCTCGTGGGTGGTGGTAGCAGCAGTGGTAATTGCAGCAATCGCGCTTGGTGTTGTGGTGAGCACGTGGGTCTTCCAGTACCTCTCCGCCCCGGACCGCATACTCGCTCCAGAGGTACCGAGCGCAATCACAGTCGATCGCACCCAAGCAGTGGCCATGCAGGGCAGCGGGGATGCGCTGCTCACCAGTCTGCGCCAAGCTATCGCAGGAGCCGGTGGTGGCGTCACCCAGGTGTACCCGATTGTCGCCACCGAAAGCGACACCACCCGCCCGGCGAGTATCGACGAATTTCTAACCGTCGTGCCGCTCAGTGCCGATGGCTCCTTCCAGCGCAACATCACCGGCCTCACCATAATTGGGGTTAAGCAAACTGCCGTTGGCATTATTATCGAATTTACCTCGTTTGAAACTGCGCTCGGCGGCATGTACCGCTGGGAGTCAGGGCTCGTACGCGACTTTGGCCCACTCCTCGGTGACAGCCCAATTAGTCAGTTTACCGACACCGCGAGCAACAACCGCGACATCCGCGTTGCGAACCGGGGTGACGGCAGCGAACTCCTCTACACTTTTATTGATCGCAACACCCTCCTTATCGCCACCGACCGCCGCGTCATCGGCGAAGTGGTTAACCGCCGCAAATAGCTCACGCTAATAAAAGAATCTTTGTATCATGCATGATACAAAGATTCTTTTTTTGCTGTAAATTACACGAAACATTCATCTTCGAGTGAGCATGCTAGACTGCTACGTATGAGCGTGGCTCGCACCATAACCGCACAACCAACGGTGCCAACCGGCAGCGTTGTCACCATTGAAGCCGACTTAAGCCGAGGGCTACACGCCTTCACCATTGTTGGCTTGGCCGGCAAAGCGGTCGAGGAAGCAAAAGACCGTGTCAGTGCTGCCATAAAAAACTCGGGATTTCAGTCGCCAAAACAGAGCAACCAAAAAATTGTCATCAGTCTCGCACCAGCCGATCTCAAGAAAGAGGGGCCGCTCTACGACCTGCCAATTGCCATGGCGTACCTCACGGCCAACGGCGACATTACGCCGCGCAGTGGTGGGACTGCCTACATCGGCGAACTAGGGCTCGATGGCAGTATACGACCCGTACGTGGAGTACTACCAGCGGTACAAGCGCTGGTGGAACATGGTGTCGACGAAGTGATCGTGCCCGAGGCCAATGCCGTCGAGGCTGCGCTCGTATCGGGTATCACGGTAACACCCGCAAGAGACTTAGCGGCAGTTGTCGCCCACGTCGACCAAAACCACCCCCAACCAGTCACCATCACTCCCGCTCCCGCTACAGAAATAGCCTCCAGCTGGAATGACGGTGCGGTGCATCTCGATGATATTCGCGGGCAGGAGAGTGCGAAGCGGGGTCTCATTATTGCCGCAGCAGGTGGGCACAATGTGCTTATGGTTGGACCGCCCGGCACTGGCAAAACGATGCTGGCGCGCGCCTTTCAAACAATTTTGCCACCACTCGATACTGACGCCGTGTTAGAAGTACTTGGTATTCACTCCATTGCTGGTGAACGCATCGACCACGAGTGCATTACCCGTACACCACCGTTTCGTTCGCCGCACCACACCGCAAGCCACACCAGTTTGGTGGGTGGTGGCACGTACCCGAAGCCAGGCGAAGTTACGCTGGCTCACCGCGGGGTACTGTTTATGAAAACAGTCCCTCAAAAGGGACTAATTTTTATCTGTCTATAAACTGTAATATAATAGCTCAATGCAAAAACTTAGAGGAATCAGTCTTTTTTCAGGTGTTGGCGGAATGGATATTGCAGCGCACAAAAGTGGTGTAGATATAGTATATGCTAATGAAATAGATCCTGTTATTGGCAAAGCTTTATCAAAAAACTTTCCTGGCACTGAGGTAATTATTGATGATATAAATAATGTCGATTCATTTCCAGAAGCTGAAATTGTTTTTGGCGGTTATCCCTGCCAATCCTTTTCAATGGGAGGAAAAAGAGATCCTAAAAAAGATCCTAGGACACTCTTATACTTACAATTTGCACGAGTGTTGAACCAAGTAAACCCCCTTTTTTTTATTGCAGAGAATGTATCAGGGCTTTCAAAAATAAAAAATGGCAGCTTTCTATCAGAACAGCTAAAAGTTTTTGGTAAAAGTGGAAAGTCTGGCTATAACGTCACATACAAAGTAGTTAATGCACAGGATTATGGTGTTCCGCAATCGAGAAAACGCATCTTTTTAGTGGGGGTTCGAAAAGATTTAGATTTCGAATTTGTTTTTCCAGAAGAAACCCATGGGAAGGTTACAAAAAAAACCTCTAATTTATTACCATACACATCACATGGAGAAGTGATAAAAGATCTACCACTCTGGCCTGAGGGAGAATTCTACGAAAGACCTAACGAAGAAGGTAATTTTTCATGGTATTTCATGTCAAGAAACAGAAAAGCAGACTGGGACAAGCCAGCTTACACCGTAGTTGCTAACTGGAGGCACATCACATTGCATCCAGCTTGCCCAAAAATGAAACTGACTTGGTCTGATCTGGAAAATGGTTGGAAGCAAAGATGGGATTTCAGTGATGAATACGAACATCTTGAAAAAGATTCCACTAGACAGATTCTTGAAAAGCCACGACGGCTATCGTGGAGAGAGGCGGCTAGAATTCAGACCTTTCCAGACAATTTTCATTTTGAGGGCAATACCGAACAAAAATTTACACAAATTGGAAATGCGGTACCACCCATGCTTGCACAAGTTATGTTTTCTCACCTCATTAACACCTATGGCATTAACTCTAAAACACCTTTAGTAACCGCAAAAAACATCAGACAAAATAAATTACCATAATTTATTCAGGCCATTTCTCAGGCCAGTAAGTCTTCGCTTTTTCAACAATCGAAATTATTTCAGGTTCAAGTAGGGAGAATCTTGCAGATTTATAATTTGCCGTATTTGCCTTGGGATAATATTTGAACTGCCCACCTGATAAACCATACCAATCAATTAGTGTTTTGTTTTCATCCGTTGGATCCATTCCACGTAAACATCTGTCACTAATATATGACCATTTGATATTTTCTGGAAAGGTTAGTGGGAAAGAATGGGCTTGATATAAGCGACCAATTCCATCTCTAAAAGGGCTATAAGATACGGTAATGTAAACACTTTTATTTAAATCTAACCTTTTGTCAGGATTTTGTGTTTCGAAAGCCGTCTTTGCTTCCAGGTGCCACGAGTCAATTGTTTTAAGTAAAATCTGACCAATTTCTGATGCTTTATTTTTACTTCTAAAGTCACTTTCTGAAATACCAGCCTTTGTCAGTTCTGCCCAAAATTTAGCAGGAGAATTTGCTATTTCCATATGCACCCTTCCTTCCTCCTCTAAGTCTTCAATTGCAGATGCCCTAGATATTTGCTTTGATTTTAATGATATTCCGTAAATGATATCTTCATTATCTGAATCTGGGACAAGAACATCGAAAATATGTTTATTTTCGTTGGCCTTACCTCCTAAAATCTCAGCAAAAATCCTCTCGATATCCCTCCATCCTGCTCGAGTCATACCGTTACCATCTCTTTCTTGACCAGAACCGTCACAAAAAGTACTAAAAGCAAGCTGCATCTGCAGCACCTCGTCATTTGTAGGATTTCGTTCAATATATGGAATACTCATCTCTACATAGTGTATTAATTTACAGAAATGGCAAGACCTTATTCAGAGTGGTCCACGAGAGACCCTGGAGTTATACGAGAGACACTCACTATGTGGCAATCAAGAAAATATCCGTAGTAAATTCTAATAATTTATACTCAGTTTACTTTTGCCTGCTAAAGAAATACTATGTAGTTACAACTGAATATGAAATGGCCTAACCCTTTGTTGTGAGACAGAGGTATGGCCGCAAGTCCTACAAAGTAAAAACCTCTCCGTGAGGGATGCTTTGTAGGCCCTGTTGGGAAACTGACAGTGGGTGGCCGAGCCACCACCTCGCGGGGAGTTTTTTGTTACTCCGCGACTTACAAGTCATCACAATTTTTATGGAGTACAAAAAAGACGAGGAAGTTTCGATACCACAGTTAGTTGTTGGTTTAATAATTTTAGCTGGAGCAGGAGTATTCATATGGGGAGTGTTTAGTGAAGACGAAGTTACTGCTCCAACAACTCAGAAAAGTGTCACTACTGATGAAGTGGAAAATGTCCTGCCTGCTGTAGAGCCGTTGGTAAGAATAGCAACGTTGTATGACGTTCCAATGTCGAATTTATCAGAGCAATTTGATACCCCACTGAACGGTGTAGGTAATTTAGTGTTTGAAAATGACGAGTACGAACTACTTGTTGAGAGTAAAGATGGTGTCATATCAGACTATGTAGAAGTGCAAATTAAAAGTCTTGGTAGCTGTACTAAAGCTGGTGCAGTTCGTAACAGTGACAAAGCACTTGAGTTAGTTGGACTGAAACCATTCTTGAAAGGAAACCCAACTAACCCACCAGCAGGTGTAAGCAATGGTGCGATTGAGTATTGTGAATATCCGAGCAACAAGTTTGCACCTGGGGTTACTTGTTCCTACGATGGTGGATATTACGATGTGAGTTTAACTCCTCGTACCTTTTGCGGAAACTAGGATACGTTTAGTTGTCTAGAAAACGTCCACTATTAAATGAAGTGGCCGAAATACGAGGTAATATACCAACCTCGATAAAATCATAGGTAATTCTGGCAATTTACAAATAAGGTGCAAAGTGGCAACCTATATATATGGTTGCCACTTTGCATAATAAACCTCTCTTTGAGTTTGATGAGATCCTGATTCGTTACCTATCAGATATAGAAAACGAATATACCCGTGCTGAACAGTCAGGATGGAATCGAGACACTATCGCTGGTAAAGACAAACTGCTAATCAATCGTTTTTTACCAGATGAAAATGTCACACATGAGACAAACAAAAGGTTTGAGTCATTCAGGAACTACTTTGAGAAAAATGGGATTCTGAAATTCTACTCATATAGTGACTACTGGTATAAACGTTTCACTGATTCAGACGATGTACCATTCCGATTTATTAGGTTAAAAGACCCTTATCTCGAACTGGAGTTCGAACCGTTCTTGGTAGTAAAGGTGCTTAAAATAAGTGCTCTGCGCAAAATGCGTGAAAAGAATCTTCTACACAACGATTCTGAAGTCATTAAGAAACTGACCAACGACAACGGACGATACCTGTACATGAATGATTCGTACCAGTTTTTTCAAGGCAAGGGACGAAAAGAGGTGTCATTAACTATGAGCCGTGACACAAAGTACTTCAAAATTCTTGTTGCGATATATCTCGCAACAAACGGTAGTGGTGACGCAACGGTGGCAGAAATTGATAAGACGTTGCGAACAAAATTGAAATTTAAGGAAATTCCGAGAGACAGACTTAAAAAGAATATCGAAAACTCGGTCAATTTATCTTTCCGCAAACACATGGATACGACGCTTCCGTCTGGTGCAGTGATGTTCGAGTGGGTGCGCCGTGCAAAACCATCAAGACTCATTTTTAACAACCCAATGCTCGACTAGTAGACTGGCTAATCAGTAGCTTGTGAGTAACTAATTTAACTAAATTATAGTGTACAAAAATAACCTTATTTTTAGGGCTTTTTTTGTTGTAAGTAGCTATGCGTTAGTTCTTATCAGTCAATTTTGTTTGCGGTTTAATGCCAGCATGCAAGAGAAAGAAACACAGCAAGTTGAGCAACGACGCGAAAGCGAGGTCGATGTTGCGTTACACACGCTGTTTAAGAAGTACTTGCATGACGAAATTATGAAACTTAACACAACAATCTATGACGACAAAAACCACTAACGAAGCAGGAGAAACAATTCCTCACTACATTAACGAAGAAGAAGACCTGCAATTAGCAGCGTTCATGGACAATGACGAAGATGAACTCTATGACGAAGAACTCATCAATTCCATGACATATCTCGTGGAGAAAGGTCACATCCATTTCCCTAGCAAAGTCGATGATGAAACGTACTACAGCCCCTACCGTGAAGCATTCTCACATCGACACCTTAAGCAGCAAGACTTCACAGTACATTACGCATTCCCGAATGGTCGAAGCTATCCAGTCGCTACATTCTGGGCACACTACAAAGATGGAAACAACAACGACCGTCCGAAGTGTGTGAATATTGACCTGTCTAAAGTGATGGACAAAGTCATTGAGTACTACTTACATAATGGCTACTTCGCCAAAGATTATGTCCAATAAGCATGATAGGTTGCTGGAATCAGCATTGGATTACGAAGCTGACGGTTGGAAACTTGTACCATTGAATGGTAAAGAACCACTCGTCAAGTGGTCTAGTCTGAGAGAGAAACCTGCTTCTGAGCAAGATATCCGGGACTGGTTCGACACCTTTAGCAATACGCTAACTGGTGTCGGGCTAATAACCGGCCTTGATGAGGATGTCTGCGTACTCGACCTCGAAGAGGGTGAAGAACCAGCGAGGTTCAACTTACCAGAAACAGTCAGGGCTAGGAGCGGGGGTGGAGGTTGGCATTATTACTTCCGGGTTCCTGATGACTATGACAAGGACAACTTGCCAACTGTCGACCTAAGGAAACACGGTATCATTGGTGAACTGAGGGCAGATAAAACTTACACTACTCTTCCACCAAGCGTTCATCCAAATGGTAACGAGTACGAATGGGTAGAACCACTTGACGTTAGCAAGCTAGCGCCTCTGCCAGATGAATTCATCGAGTATGTAAAAGGTAATGAATCTGAACCAACTGACTGGGAAGCAATCATGCAGGGCTCTACACAAGGAGAGCGCCACACTAAGATGGTTTCCATTACAGGAAAGTTGCTACATCACATCCCTAAAAAGAACTGGAATGAGGTTGTCTACCCCATGCTTCACGCATGGAACAAAGCAAAAAACCATCCACCCCTGCCATCAAGTGAAGTGAGTAGCATTTACTCCTCACTGGCAAATAAAAAGCAGCCTGAAAAAGCCATTCACAAAAAGAAACGTGAACTACTGACCGTATCTACGGTACTTAATATGCCAGAGTCAGAGAAACCTCAGTTCCTAGTCTCTGGACTAGTACCTGAAAAAGGTATTACAGCACTCTCTGGTCATCCTGGTTGTGGTAAGTCATGGTTCATGCTCAGTATGGCAAATAGCATTGCAACTGGTGAAGCATTCCTTGACCTCTTCAAAACTAAACAAGCAAATGTGCTTGTGATTGACGAAGAGAGTGGTATCTGGGAAATGCGACGTAGGATGAAACTACTCTCTTACCCCGAAGACTCTCCTGTGTTCTTTTACTCACAAAATGGTTTCAAAGTAGATGACGAAGACGACATCGAACTCATCACAAAAACCATTCGTGACAAGTCAATCGGCTTAGTGGTCATAGACCCATTTGTAGCAGTTCACTCAGGTGTCGAAAACAGTGCCGAAGAAGCACAAGCGGTCATGGAGCAGTTACAGCTACTAAACGAAGCGGGAGCCGCGGTACTGTTTATTCATCACCATCGTAAGGGTGCAAATGGCAGTTCAGGACACAGCCTTCGAGGTTCATCAGCATACTCAGGTCGGCTCGATTCGCACATCACAATTGACCATACTGATGATACTGGAACTACAAAATCACTTAATGTCGAGCATGTGAAGTCACGCAGGGGAAAAAATGTTGATTCATTCCAGGTGACTATTCGGCAAGACGAAATCGATGACCCAATCCTACTCGAATCTTCAGGTATGGGCTCTGGCAGATTGACTAAAAAGGGACTAGCTCGAAAAGCTATCCTTGAGCTTCTCAATCAAGGCACCCTTACCCGCAAGGAAATCATCCACGAAGTTCAAACTGAAGAAGATGTCGGTGGTCGTAACATCACTGACGCACTAGACGACTTAGCTACTGACAAGCTGATTGTTAAAGGTAAGAAAGGCAGAGAACACACCTTTACTTTAGCCAGTGGTAGTTAACAGTCTCATAACACAACGTATTTACACAGTTGTCAATATATGGAATTATATAACTGGAGGACCGTTATTTTGAGCCATATTTCATGGCCTAGGATACTCTCCCCAGTTATATGAACCATATTGATGACATTAAAGATTACTTAATAGCAGATGAAATTCAGAGAATCAAGTCTCTTTCTAGGGATGAGTTAGTGCGAGAACTCATTTCTGTAAAGACACTGGAAATCGAATCAAATCCAGTTCAAATATATGGACATTACCAATGAAACATTTACCAACATTAGGCAAAAACGTGCTGCTATTTATCTTCGGGTTTCAACCGAAGACCAAGCAGATAATGGTACGAGCCTAGAAACACAAGAGGAGGCATTGAGAAAATGCTGTCTATCCAACAACTACATGCTGAACAGTGAGCATGTCTATATAGATGGCGGATTCTCAGGAAACTTGCCAATTGAACAGCGTCCAGCACTAAGTGCTCTTTTCGAAGCAGCAAAACTCAAAGAGTTTGATATCGTCATTATATATGCTCTAGATAGACTTTCTCGCAATTTTCTGAACAGTGTTAAAACTGTTGAAGACTTCACTAAAATGGGTATCGAGCTATTTTCGATTCATGAGCGTGAGGTCGAGACTAGGACTGTAAACGGCGAATTGATGACACACATTAAGGCCGTTCTTGCACAACACGAACGAAGACTAATAACGGAGAGACTAATGAACGGAAGACTCAAGTGTGCTCGTGAAGGAAAATGGGTAACTGGTGTACCGCCGTATGGTTACCGAGTAGACAGTGAGACAAAAAAACTGGTCAAACATGAAGCAGAAGCTGAGGTTGTTCAGAAATTCTACGAATGGCTGGTCTACGAAAAATGTTCTCTACGTGAAATAACTAGACGTGCTATTGAGCAAAACTTACCTACCCCGAAGCATAAAAACGCTAAGGGTAAAAATCGTGTCGGGGGAAAGTGGTACAAACGAACTATCAACCGAATCTTAGTTAATGAGGTTTATACTGGCGCGTTCTATTACAACAAGTACAAACGACCGTTTCAGTTCTTAAACGCAGTAGTTGATGAACAGCACCAGCGTCCACAAGAAGACCATATCTTAATCACCGTTCCTGAAATTGTTTCTCAAGAACTTTTTAAAAAAGCTATTCAACAGTTACAAGATAATCGCCGATTCCAGAAACGAAATGAGAAGCGGGTTTACCTCTTTGCTGGGTTACTTCACTCAGGATACTCTGGCAAAAAACTACAAAGTGGTTATCAGTCTCCTAAGAAAGACAAAGTCACACCGTATCTTGGAAAGTATTACCATGTTTACGTTCCAGCGTTAGAGAGAATTGGTACTGATTACGATAGCGGTAACCCTGAAGGACAGTGTGCTGAAAGTAGGTTGATGCCTATATGGGACACACTTCTGGCAATACTGAGCGACCCTAAAAATGTGATACCCCAACTGGAAGAATATACATTCAAAACTAGTGACGAAGCTAAAGTAAAAAAGGAGCTGGTACAACTAGACAAGCAATTTGATACGCTTAAAACCAAAAAGCAACGTATTCAGGAGGTGTATCTTGAAGCACAGATGGATAAGGACGATTATAACAGTCGGATGAAGCAAGTATGTAAAGATGAAAAGGATTTAACTATACAAAAACAAAAGCTTTCACAGATGTTGCTGAAAAAGACTGAGCAGAAAGACCGAGACAAAATTATTCAATCTTTGTACAGCAAACTACAGACAAAACTCGATAACCTATCTTATGAAGAGCAACAATACATCCTACGTCTCTTTGTCGAAAAAATCACTCTTTACCACAAGAAAGGGTATGCAGAAGTAGCATTTAAGTTTCCACTAAACACGAAAGTGCCAACATCAGCACCTGCCAGCGTAACTGAAGGCAAGCATATGCGACTGGTATTGCATGTAAAAATCAAAAGCGAATCTGACCGTAGGAAAGAAATCCTTAAATCCAATCCTTTGATGCAACGAGGTAATGCCTTAGCTGGCAATATTTAGCATTTTGAAATCAGCATTATGCATTCTCATGTAATCAGCTGTGCTTAAAATTTCAAACTTGGCAATATTTGAAGCGAGCCTAGATAAATCAGCGTTGTTTGCTTGGTACTTAAATAGAAGTAGGTAAATCCTTTCGTTGTTTCTAAACAAGTTTACAAATTCATCTTCAGTGAAGGTTCTCATGATTCTTTGCAGATCTGCATGGTATGAAACCTTTGTTGTACGTGAAAGCAATCTATATAGCTCTCTAAGTTTTTCTGTCTGACCATCATTAATCGCGTTTTCAATCACATCTGCTGAGTTCCTAATTTGTGAGCAAGCATCTCTGGTAGAGGAACCTAGTCCATTTTTAACTTGTACTATATAGATTTTATTGTCTTGACCAAAATACAATAGATCAAAAACTTCAATGCCTTTTAGAGTCACTCTGTCTGCAACAACAAATGAAGGTTGTTGTAGGTACAGCTCATTGTATTCTCCTTCAGATATATTCCCCCAATCTATAAATTGGGAAGAGTTATCTGTGTGCAACAACAAGTCATCCGTATTTAATCGACTAATAAAATTGAGGTTCATTTTTTCAAGAAAATCAGCTTTGGCCTTGTACAAGTTCTTATCAATTAAGAAATACTTTTCGTTATTATTTAATTCAACTTCACCATGTAGATGGTCATATAAAGTTCCCTTTGTTGTATGCCATTCACCCAAACTACTTTCTGTATTGATTTTAATGTTTGCTAATTCTTGAGTTGAAGTTGGACTTTCTTCCAAATTTTTTAGTTCGTCCAAGATGTCTTTACCGCTAGGATGTGACGTGAACTCAAAACGATGCTGTTTGTATGCAACTACATATTTTTCAGCCTCAAAGTATTTTTCATATTCAACATTGCAAACATCAAAATCAAATTCGCTAGTCTCATCATTTATATAGGATAGAGCTAAGGACAAAATACGTTCTTTAACTTCGTCTTTTTTTGGTTTTGATTTTATGATTTGAAAAGTTTCAAACAAGTCCAGAACCATTGACTCATCTGCTGTCAATTCTCTGGAAAGAATTGTTTCAAGCTTGCTAATGAGTGTAAGACCTTGTTCAAATCCAACCCTTTTCTTTAGTTTAAAAGAAGACTTTGCTTCACAGTTTAAATCGCGTTTACTCTCAAATAAATATGAAAAATCTGGGTCCGCACGTACTTCATCTTTTAATGTTGCCGTCACGTCTTTCCATATCGCACCAAATGCATCTGCTACTGATATGCTGTGTGCACCTCTAAAAAAATTGCTCCTAGCATAAAATGAACCAGTCAACATTCTGCTTCGTGCAGTTTTTATTTTTTCTGGGTCAATAAATCTAACCAGAAGTTGTATTGGAAAATCTTCGTCAGCAAAATCAGAAATCACATGAAATGCTGAGCCACCAGTAAAACAGTATATGTTTTGATTTTCGGACTGCTCATCTGAAATAAAAACAATGAAGTCATGGCTTTCATTTTTAAGCTGACGCAAATCTTGTACAACGTCCTGAAAGAAACCATTCCATGGATTTGGGTTTACTCTCGCTTTATGAAATACGCGTACTGAATATCCACTTAATTCTAAGTCATCGTTCAAGGTCTTTTCTACATAGGCATCTCCTTCTTGACGTTTTGATATAGGAGTTCTTTCTAATCTTTCTTGCTCATTTCGCATCACTAAGTTAACAACCTGGTCAAAAGTCGTAGCCTGATGCAGTTTTTCGTGTTCTTTGTTAACCCTATATATTGGTAATTGATTTTCCTGCGCCATGATTCTGTCGTACTAGAAACGTACAATAATAATATTGTCATGTCTAGCTATACATATAGTGGGACAACTTTCCTAATAGTTGTCCTCCAGATTGCAATAAAAAGTTAACTTGCTTTGTGTTTTCATCGAAGTATTGTAGTTAAATGAACAACCCACATGCGATACAAATACACTGTGACGGAGCAATGGACTACGATCCTCAACAGACTGGGGGTGGTGGTTATGAAATAACTTTTCCTGACAGTATCGATGCTGAACCAATTCAGTACTTTTATAGAAGTGACGGTAGAGGTATACACCGACTAGAAATGATTAGCATTATTCATGCAATGGAAGGTCTGCTTGAATACGCAAAAGCAAACCCCGACATCGTAAGACAAGCTTCAGGTGTTGAAATATACACCGACAGACACAGTGTGACAGATGGAGAGCTAATCAATCCATATAAAATTCAGGGCTGGAGAAAAAACAAATGGAAAAACTACGAAGGCAAAGATATCAAAGATGCTGACCTGTTGGATAAAATTGATAAAACACGCCTTAAACTAGCAAAAGCTGTAGGAGGGCAAGTTAGTGTTGATTTTAAACGCCGTAAAGAAAACAAAGTAGCCGATAAATTATCTAAGGTTGGTAAAAAATCAAGAAACTATAATAAAAAAGAGTACCGGGCAAAAAACCGTCGTGTTATTAGGCGTCTATATGATGGAGAGGAGGTCATATATTCTGATGTTAAAGCTGGAGACATTGCTGAAATGCGAGTATACGCATGGGAGCTTTTGAAAAAAGAATTTGAAGTCTGTTTTGAGGCTTGTTCCGGTGAGCACGAAGGTAAAATCATCAAAACGACAGTATCACCAGAACTAAAAGCAAGTCTGCACCGTGGTCATGTTTATCTGATTGAGATAGATGATGTTTTTAACCATCATGTTTCGATCAATCTTTTAGAAGAAGTTGAGACATAAATTGTGGGACTGAAATTGTAAATTGTGTCCCACAATAATGAGCGTATACTGCAACTAACAGCGTAGGGTTTGTTTACTCGTTAAGCAAACACTATGACGAAACTATCAGATAAACACATACAAGAATTTAAGGACTTAATGGAAGAAAAAGGCGAAAAAGAGGTTTCGTGGGATGAGGCCTCTGACGCTGGATATAGACTTGTTGGTCTTGTTGAGTTGTTACTAAAACACCAGTGGGAGGAGGATGGTTGGAAAAGAAGGCTGGAAAATGAACCAAAGGGTTTTAGATTGCCAGGCAATGGACGCAACTGTGCTATATGTGGTAACTCAACGACCGAAGAGACTAACTGGTACGACAAATGGGGTATCAAGTGTCTGACCTGCCAGAAAGCAATCGACAAAAGAAAAATCCCAGGCTCAATTGCTAAGACAGACGAAAACAGATACTCACCCTACGATATGCAAAGCAGGTTTGGACTTAAAACGCCAACGTTACGTTCATGGGTCAAAAAAGGAATACTAAACGCTAGAATAATTTATGCAGATTCTGGTAGACCACACTACTATTTATATTTGATAAAAGATAACAAAGATTTTCTTCCACCCAAGAAACTGACTGAACCTCAGATGGTTAAAGAGGAGAAGGATGGTAAGACATGGCATCGTATGGAACCTTGGTACAAGTTTGTTGACCCACACAAGCACTTAGCTGGATACAAGATAATGGACTACTTAAAGGTGGTAGAGAAAACTGAGTGACAATAGCATTAAAGTCTGTCCCTCAAAGTACGGTTTTAAGAGTTTCACTAACGAAACGTGTAGTGCATTCGCAAGCAGGGCACTGCACTGCTTGCATTCCTAACCAAAAAGCGGTTACTCCAACAATAATTATGATGACTGAGGCTCTCAATTTTGAAACCATAGAGAAATTCTACACCGAGTAATGTGTACGTTCAGGGTAAACAAGTGGTAACTGATTCCAAATTAGACCACATTCAAAACTGTGGGACATAGTTTATGGATGAGTTTCCAGAGTTTGAGCGACGTAGCCTCGATGCGTTACGTCAACCACTTGAAGATCGGGTGGTAACGGTCAGTCGAGTACAACACACCGTTGAGTTTCCAGCCGACTTTGCCTTACTGGCGGCCATGAACCCCTACCGTGGCGCTGAGGACGGGACAACTAATTACGCGGCGGCAATGGCCGACACATACAAACAGAAGGTTTCTGGCCCTATCCTCGACCGTATCGACCTGTGGCTTGAGGTACCACACGTCGATTACGACACCTTAACGGAAAAGCGCACTGAACATGGCAATGGAGAAACTCAGGCTGCCCGAGAGCAAATTGAAGCTGCACGTGAGCGGGCGCAACACCGATACCAATCGCTCGATCGCACCGTGCGCACCAACAGCCAGCTGACTGCCCGCGAAATCGAGCAAGCGCTCGAGCTCACCGCAGACGTCCAGGAGCTCCTTAAAACCTCCAGCCAAAAACTAAACCTCTCACCCCGCAGCTACCACCGCCTGCTCAAAGTCGCACAGACGGTGGCCGACTTAGATGATGCAGACCACATCAAATCAAAGCATGTCCTGGAAGCTCTACAATATAGAGTTAAACAATAAATTTACCAGGTTAAATCCGTTTTAATTTCTAACGCAAAATTAGATGAAGAACGAGGAGTCTAGAAATAATATAAAGAAGCCGTAGGTAACCCTACGGTGACTGCATATTATTTTGTAACGACAAAGTTATTCGCTAATTTTGCGTTAGCAAAGGGTTGGTAGTACCACGGATTCATTTTAGGTTGCTGAGCGAGGGGCCTAATTAAAAAGAACACGAGTGGGACACGTGCTCCAGCGAGAGTTATTTTTATTGTAGCGACGACGCTCAGCTCCTAAAATGGATTCGTGGCGCCGCGGACCTCGAAGTGAACGTGCGTCCCCGTCGACCGTCCCGTATTACCCATCGCCCCGATAGTCTCGCCGGCAGCGACGAAGGCACCGACACCCACACTGTTGCGACTGAGGTGTGCGTAAAGCGTTTGTGTGCCATTGCTGTGGCGTACGACGATGTAGTTTCCGTACCCGCCATTCCAACCCGATGACTTGGAAACGATTACCTCACCAGCGGCGGCGGCACGAACGGCGGTGCCGTACCCAGCAGCCAGGTCAACCGCGTTGTAGCCATGGATACCCTGAGTGCGCACTGCGCCTGGTGCTGGGTGCACAAAGTTGCTGCTCGCGGCCACGTTACCACTGACGCGCGTTGGCGTAGCGCGGCTGGCGCTGCGCGCTGATGCAGCTTGTTGCATGTTGCCGCCCGGCACCACAACGGTGTCACCCACGCTGATATCGTTAGCTGAGGCGAGCTGGTTGTAGGAAACAATCTCGTCGGCATCACCTTCGTACTTCTTAGCAATTGATGCAACCGTGTCGCCCTCTTTAACGACGTGGCGCACTCCGGTAATTGGCAAGATAACGAGTGTGTCGCCAGGCTGGATGCTCGAGGCTTTAGTAATGTCGTTAGCCCAGAGGATGGTGTTGCTGTTAACCTCAAACATCTCCGCAATCTGTGAAAGCGTGTCGCCCTCGCGTACCACGTAGAGGCTAATTTCGCCGGAGGCGTATGTGGTGTCATCGACGAGGTCTTCGCCCACAATACCACCAGGCACGAGTGCACCTTCGTCAACGATAATATCGCCGCCACCACGAGCAGCTTTCGGGTCGGCAGTGGTGTGCGCAGCTAAGAGACGAACGTCGGTAGCACTAGTGGCAGGTACGGGCACCACAACTGGCTCAGACGTGGTTGGGGTTGGTGTAAGTATGCCCGCGTACACCGAAAGGGGAACGAGTACCGCGAGTACGCCAACTGCGAGTTGGACTTGGTTCAGCGCCCCGCCACGAGCGGACTGGGCGTGCTGGCTAGTTGTATATGCATGACGGAGGGCAGCTATACTGCCGCGTTTACTTGAGCCGTCAGAATCTGCTGATGCTAATTGCATATTGTCTTCGCGTGGGCTGGCCAGGCAGGTGGCGCAGGATCTCCCAAGCGAAAAGAGGCTTGCGCCTCTTGATGTCAATAATTGTACTAAAGCGAGCAGTGTTCACAATTGACGGTTACAGAATCTGTGAGTTACTCAAAAAACTCGCAAAATACGCCTAGAAACAGTAGTAGTTGGCACATTGACTACTCGTGGTAGCTATGGCGGAATAAAACCGGCTTAGGTTTCTATACATATATAAGTATGTGCGGTATCATGCTGCGCAATTATGGCGCACGACTACCTTGAAGGCTTAAACGACGCGCAGCGTGAGGCGGTCTTACACACTACCGGACCGCTCTTGGTACTCGCTGGCGCTGGCTCGGGGAAGACCCGTGTCATTACCCACCGCATTGTGCACCTGGTGCACCAGGGTGTTGCGCCGCACAACATTTTGGCGGTCACGTTTACGAACAAGGCGGCAAAGGAGATGCGCGAGCGGGCAATGGCACTCTTGCAGCAATTTCCGCCGAGCGATCGCGCCATCATCGACAGCTACCCGACAGTGACCACCTTTCACTCACTCGGTGTGCGCCTCCTGCGCGAGCACCACGCAACCCTAAACTTGCCGCGGCACTTTGTGATCTACGACCGCAGCGATAGCGTCAAAGCGATTAAGACGGCGCTCGAGCAAGCTGGGTACAACCCAAAGCAGTTTGAGCCGCGCAAGATTCTCTCGATTATTTCCCGGACGAAGGGAGACGCGATCAGCCAGAGTGACTTCTCGGCTGATGCCCGCTCGTACCCCGAGCAGGTGGCGGCAGCCGTCTGGACGCACTACGCCGATATTCTGCGCAACGATAAGGCGCTCGACTTTGACGACCTATTGGTAAAGACACTGCAGCTCCTCACCGACTACCCAGTCATTCGCGACGTCGTACGCGAACGGTACCGCTACCTCCACATCGACGAGTACCAAGACACTAACAAAGTACAGTTTGCGATCGCACGCGTAATCGCGGGTGAGCACCCAAATATCTGCGTAGTGGGCGACATCGACCAGTCGATCTACAGCTGGCGCGGCGCCGACATCAGCAACGTCTTGCAGTTTGAGCGGCATTTTACTGGTGCAAAAACCATCCTCCTAGAGGAGAACTACCGCTCGACCCAAACCATTATCGCCGCCAGCAACCAGGTCATCGCTCAGAACAAAAACCGCGTCGAGAAGACCGTCTTCACCAGCAACGCGACCGGGGAGAAAATCACCCTCTACGCGGCGCAGCAGGGTATCGACGAAGCGGAGTACATCGCCCTGCAGTGCAAGCAGCTCATTAGTGAGGGAGCGCGGCCGTCAGATACTGCAGTGCTGTTCCGCACCAACTTTCAGTCGCGGGTTTTGGAGGAGGCGTTCTTGAACTTCAACGTGCCGTACCAAGTTTTGGGTACCAAGTTCTTTGAACGCAAAGAGGTGAAAGACGTGCTCTCGTTTTTGCGCCTGGCACTCAACCCCGACACCACCGCCGACCTCGCGCGGATCGTCAACGTGCCGCCTCGCGGCATTGGTAAGGTAACGGCACTCAAGCTCATTGAGGGGCGGCGCGATGAGCTCGCTGGGGCAACCGCCGAGAAGGTCGCGCGATTTGACCAGCTCATGCAGGACATCACCGACCACGCACGGATCGAACCAATCTCAAAGACGCTGCGCTTCATTATGAGCCGTACGGGCATCGAGACTCACTACAAAAAGAGCGGGACCGAGGAAGATCTTGAGCGCCTCGAGAACCTGCGCGAACTGGTGAGCTTGGCGGTGCGCTTTGACGAACTCGACCCGGAGGAAGGGGTCGAGGCACTCTTAGAGAACGCGGCCTTGCAAAGTGACCAAGATGAGCTCGGCGAGCACGGGGGTGACGCGGTACGGCTGATGACAGTACACGCGGCGAAGGGGCTCGAGTTTCCGTACGTGTTTGTGAGCGGCTTGGAGGAGGGACTTTTTCCGCACGAACGACTCGACGATCGTGGCGTTGATCACGAAGAGGAACGTCGACTCTTCTACGTGGCGCTTACCCGAGCCGAGAAAAAAGTTTGGCTGACGTACGCGCACCTACGTACCATCTTTGGCAGCCAGCGCGTGAACATTCCGTCATCGTTTCTCAATGACATCGATACTGAGCACGTGGAACTTGAGGGCACGGGCGGTTTTGGGCAAAGCTCTGGTTACGAAACCACCATCTACCTCGACTAGTACCCCACCCTCACCAGCACACCGAGGTATCGCACGACCGTGCCGCAGTGTGAACGTGAGGTCGCTACTCACCACGGCTGTGTCACAGCTGGTAGCACCTAGGCAAAGTCTAGCTTTTGCGCTAGGCTGCGGGCATGACTGAGTCGTTTCGACACAAAAAATCACTCGGGCAACATTTTCTCAACTCTGACATCGTACCCCGCTGGATGTGCGACGCTGCAGCGGTAACAGCTGGGGATACGGTGCTCGAGATTGGGCCAGGTACCGGCGTGCTGACACGTGAGCTCTTGGCGCGCGGCGCCCAGGTGCTCGCCATCGAAACCGACCGACGCGCCATCGCGGTGCTCAGAGAAACCTTTGTCAATGAGATAGCAGCTGGACAGTTGCGCCTTGAAGAAGCTGACGCTCGTGAGCTATCGCTCACGAGCTTAGGGCTTTGCGACCACGACTTTAAGATAGTGGCTAATATTCCCTACTACCTCTCGGGCCACCTGTTTCGCGTCTGTATGGAGCACCCAGTGCAGCCGAGCGACTTGGTATTTTTAGTGCAAAAAGAGGTGGCGAAGCGGGCGGCAGCACCGCTGCCGCCCGCCAAAAACGCCAAGGGTTCGCTACTGGCCCTGGCGCTGCAGGCCTACGGCGAGGTTTCTGTATATAAGACGGTTTCACGGGGGCATTTTACCCCGCCGCCAGCAGTTGACTCAGCCATTGTGGCGGTGCGAAACATCTCCCGCGACTACTTTAGCGACGTAGACGAAAAAACATTTTTTAACGTAATTCGGGCTGGTTTTGCTAACAAGCGTAAGCAGCTGCAGCATAATTTCAAGCAACATTTTGGTGCAGCCTGCACCAGCGCAATCTTTGCTCAGGTTGAGCTTAACCCCAGCATACGAGCCGAAGATGTGTCACTGAGCAATTGGCATGACATCGTTGCGGTGGTGGCTCGCGAATGTCAGTAACGGCTAAATGCGGGGTGTACCAGCGGTATACTGGTAGTAATGAACACCCGCGTAAAGGGAGCAATTTTAGTTGGTGGCGCGCTCGTCGCCGCTGCGTTTATTCTCGCGCGCTACCAGCAACCAACACCCCAGCCAGCGGCTAACCCGGTAGTAGCCGAAGGGCCCTCGTTTGTGAGTGAGTCGCCACTGCGCCAGTACATTCCGGTAACCGACAGTAACGGCGACGGCATCCCCGACTGGCAAGAGCTCCTGGATAACACCGAGCCACTCGAGCTGCCCACATCAACCACCGCCTACACCGAACCGGAAACACTGACCGACCAATTTGCGCTCGACTTTTTTGAGACCTACGTCCGCAACGAAGGGTTTGGTGCCTTTGGCCGTAATCCAAATACACTTATTGAACAGGCGAGCTCAGACCTCATCCGCGAGACCCGCGACCCACTCTACACCGAGCAAAACATTACCCTCTACCCAGCCACCGCTGCACAAATTCGTACCTACGCTAACGCCGTGGCGGACATCATGTTTGCCTACCCACTGCCAGAAGGGACACAAAACGAGGTACTCATCCTTGAGCAAGCGGTAGCAGAGAATGACGCTGCGTTGCTCACCGAGCTCACCCCGATCCGCGAGGCCTACGAGGGCATGGTGCGTGACATGCTAGCCCTGCCGGTGCCCGAGCGGTTTATGAAAGCACACCTCGATCTCACCAACGCCTACCAGGCATTGGCGACCAGCGTAGCGGCGATGGAGCAAACGTTTACCGACCCACTGCGCTCACTATTGCGCCTCCAGCGCTACCAGCAAGATGCCGACGGGTTAGCTGCCGCTGTGGTTAACCTCTTTACCGCTGCCAACGAAAGCGGTGCTAACTTCCTGCCTGAAGACAGTGTGTTTGATGTAGTAGAATTTAGATAATGAGTATGACCGCGGCGCGCCACACTATCGTAAAGAATATCGCAGCTATCTTGCTGATAGGGATGTTGTTGCTGCCCCTACAAACACATGCGCAGCGGGCTGTAACTGTCGTCAGCGATCGCTCACAAACTGCGGTGCAGAGTACACTCTCGGCTGCGAGCGACGCCATTACCTCAGCGGCAACCCAAGCACTCAACATTAAGGAGTTTCAGCTCGATGGTATTGCCTACGGCATCACGCGCACCATTATTCAGAGCATGGTGCGCAGCATCGTCAACTGGATTAACTCGGGCTTTCAGGGTAGCCCAGCGTTTGTGACCGACCTTGAGAACCACTTGCAGTCAGTGGCCGACCAAGTAGTAAGCGACACCCTCTTGGGCTCTGAGCTGGCA
The DNA here is from genome assembly GCA_002710785.1 of bacterium. Taxonomy (GTDB): domain Bacteria; phylum Patescibacteriota; class Minisyncoccia; order Phycocordibacterales; family UBA918; genus OLB19. Next base: position 33,097 of record PAMC01000011.1, on the reverse strand, counting down.
CTTCTCTGTAGCCCGTTTGAGCTCGACGTCCGAGTGGCGCTGGCGACCAACTACAATCAGCAGCAGCGCGACGGCTACCAGCCGCAATGTACGCTCGATGACGTCACCGGTAACATGGAGAACTTCCTCCAGGGCAGTTTCGAGGATGGCGGCTGGGCCAGCTGGTTTGAGCTCACTCAAGGTGAGAGTAATGACCCTAACCGAGCGTACTTCGAAGCCAGCATGCAGCTTGATGCGGCCATTCGCAACGCACAAGGTGAGGAGATTCAGCTGCTTGAGTTTGGCGATGGCTTCCTCTCATTCCGCGTGTGTAGCGACACCCAAGCGCAGAGTGGTGCCCAAAGTAACTGTACGATTACCACGCCAGGCCGCGTAATTGCCGACCAGCTTAACGGGGCCTTGGGTGCTGGTCGCGACCAGCTCATTACCGCCGACGAGATCAACGAGATTATCGGCGCGCTCATGGCGCAACTCGCGCAGCAGGCGCTCACCGGGGCCTACGGCCTCTTGGGGCTTGGTGGTAACAGCAGCTACACCCAGTACGGATACGGCAGTGACGGCACAAGCTCGTACCTCGACGCACTAGCCGAAGAATCGCCAATGAACACCGGGCTCGCTACCTCAACTCGTGAAGTAGCATTACGTGACGCGATTGCACGCACCAATGACTACCTCGACGCGCAGTACGAAATTGTGTCTCGAGTTAACGCTGCTAAATCAAACTTCGATTCTCGACGGGCTGCTCTGGCAGCAGATAGCTGCTCTGCGCCGTCTTGGCCAAACAGTCTCGAGACTGCTCGCGACGATGCCCAGGCGACTATTGATCGTTACGTCNTAGTCGTGGCGGCGCTCGAAGAGTTGCGTAGCCGNTACCTAGCTAGTAACGACCCAAGCGAGCAAAGTGCTATCATGGAAGAATATCTTGCTCTTGAACGGGATGGTTTCTTGGTTACCACCATCGACATCACAGAAGCAGAGCTCTTTATCGAGTTTGACCTCCGTGATGACATCGCCGCCCTAAACTCAGACCTCGCTGCTGCTGAGGCCCGCTGTCGCCCTGACAACGATTGATTTTAACTAGTTATGACTCGCGCCGCTCTACCGCACATAAAAATCATTCACATACTTAGCGTAGGTGTGCTGTTTTTCGTTGGTGCAAATGTATCGTTTGCCCAAACTGGGGTTAACACTGACCTTAATCTCCAAAATCCACCTGGCGGAGGATTTGAATTCACCCCTGGCGGCACACCGTTTATACCGTCAAATACAGACGGATCTCGTGGCTCCACTAATTTATTTCCTGTTGGTAATACCGCCGCTGACGGAAGGTCTGCCGCCGAAGCAGCCGGGGTTATACCGCCCGCTCAGCAAGATGGCAAAATACAAACGGACGCGAGCGCTCGGCAGGGGGTTGCGAGCGGCGATGTGCCACCACCCAACCCAGAAATTGCAGAGGACACAGCTGGTGGCTGGCTGTACAACATAATGACTTCCATTGGAGGTTTTTTCACTTGGATTGGTGGTGGAATTCTCGACTATTCAGTTGCGCTGTTGGTGGTCAACATGGGAGAGCTTTTAAATGGCAATATTGGTGTAGCGGTTGATAATTTGTGGCAATTAATTCGCGATTTATTTAACGTGCTGTTTATTTTTGCTCTGATTTGGCTCGGTCTACAAACGATACTTTACGCCGACGATAGCAACTTACGTAAAACGCTTGGCGGATTAATTGTTGCCGCACTGCTCATAAACTTCAGCCTTTTTATTACAAAAGCGATTNTCGATTTTTCCAACATTGCTGCAACGCAAATATATANCTCTGCTTTTAGCAACGGAGGCCAAAGCCAACGAATTGATATGGGTCAGGTGCTCAACGTACAAAATGGAGTACTGCCTGCCTACCAGACAGCAGCTGGCTATTCTATTAGTACTGCCTTTATGCAGAACATGGAACTTAATTCCTTCGCTGCAGAATTAACCGCTGATGATTCTACTTGGCGCATTATCACGTTTGGATTTCTTGTAATGATTTTGCAAATTATCGCTGGTTTCGTTTTTTTGGCTGGTGGTATTTTATTGATCTANCGTTTTGTAGCACTCATTATTTATATGATTCTTTCCCCAGCAATGTTCCTNGGGCTTGTATTCCCTAAATTTATTAACAAGCAACGCGAATGGTGGAGCGGTTTAATCTCGAATGCATTTGTTGCTCCCGCCTATCTCTTCATGCTGTACCTAAGCCTGATGATATTTGTTGGTGTACGAGGCAGTAGGCCGGTTGAGGTTGAAACGTTTGCGGGCGCATATAATGCTGCTTCAATTGCTGATGGTGGATTTGCCATTTTCTTATTTTTCGCAGTGATGGTCGCCTTCTTACTTGCCGCACCTCGAGTTGCTTCACAAATGGGTGCTGCGGGAGCTGGGGCAGTTATGAAGGTGGGTAACTTTGGAGCTAATGGCTTACGGAATATTGCGCAAGGAGGTGCCATGGCCACATTAGGATACGGTAAACGAGCGGGACAAAATGCTGGCTCGCGTCTTTATCGCAATGTACCATTTTTTGGTGGTAAATCGTACGAAAAAGCTGAAGAAACGCTTAAGCGAGCGAGGGCTAAGCGAGCTGCCGGAGAGGATTTGACTCGATCAGAAAAATGGGCGCTGGGTTGGGGAACCGTTCGTGGCGCTGGAAATTTAGAAGACCGAGCTGCGCAACTTAAAGCTGGTCAAGAGTATAAACCATTTGGCGGCAAGAGCCACAAAGAAAGAAAGGAAGCTGAAAAGGCGCTTACTGCAGAAAACGCACAACAACAGTCTCGTATGGGTCTCCTCAACAGCATTGATACCGGCTTAAATGCCAAGCAAGACAGCGCTGAGTACATAACGATGGTCGATAAAATTACTAGTGCCTCACCCACTGAGATTTCTAAAGTACTCGGCAAGTATGAGAAAGAAAAAAATGAAGCAAAATACCAAGCAGTAGTTGCCAACCTGTCTGGCAACCAACTAAAGAAGGTGCTAGACCTTAAAGAAGAAGACTTTAGCGAAAANAGNAAGAATAAACTACGNNNTGTNCGNNGTNGGACGACGCNNGCAAAGCTTGAAAAAGACAAAGATGGTAATCCTCAAACACTACAGGCTGGTTTGAAACAAGCGACCATAGGCGATTTAGCCGTGCTCGACTTTGAGAAAGATATCCTCGAGAATGCCGCGTACCTACAAGGTACGCAGCTCGACGACATGAAAAAGGACGACTTCTTCAGCGGCCCACGCTTTGAAGCGATTAAACAAAGACATGAGGCTGATTTGAAAAAAATGTCACCAAACGAAATCATTAAAACTCGTAAGGGTAGTACCAATATTGCTAAGTTACCAGCTAACATTATGGCCGATACTAATTTCATGCATGCCTTAAATAAAGCTGGAAAACTCAACATTGGGCTGCTGTCACAAATTGCGAGCAGCAAAGATATTGATGATACAGACAAGGTAGTAATCGGTACTGCTGCACGAGTAGCGCTATACTCACGTCAAGGAGGTGAGCCTAAAGAGTTTACTAGATTCTTTGAACGTGGCGTCGGCCAAAACTTAACTGCTTAATATTATATGGATCGGCTCGACGCTTACAACCAACTGCCTGGAAAACTCAAACCCTTATATGAAGGGACCGACGACCGTTTATCTGTTCTAGATGAAGTTTTTACAGCGCTTAACGTACCAAAAGATAAGCAAAAGGTGTTAATTAATGCATTTGGTGATGTGGTTTTGGGCATTGAGCCAGCTGATTCATTCTCGACTACCCTGCAGACCTTCCTTACTCCAGACGAGGCAACGATTGTGACTGAGAAGTTTTCACCGCTTTTGACATTCATTGCACAAACACACGCTACTCCGCACGCAGGGGGAGATACGCCGAATCACAAACGTGAAGCACCAGAATCAGAAACACTTGAACAAACAACCGTCGAACCAATGCACACAATGGCTAACGACATGCAGAAGGTGCACGGGTACGGAGCACTAGCAGTGGGTGAAGAAACGGAAGCGTCTGACGAGCCAGTATATAAAACCGAACAGACAAACGTCCTCGAGCGACCAAACGTTGCCAATTTGCCACAGTACGACTCGGGGGGAGAGGTATCCGCTGTCGACACATCAACCTCTACGCCAGAACGTAGTCCAGCGCCAGCACCAGTTGATACCCGCTGGCAGTCTGATCTCACCGATGCCCCTACGCCCCTGGACAAGCCCGAAGCGGAAACTGAGCGGTAACGTATAATGAACGTAACGTGTCCCGTTATACTACGCGGGAGGTACGTCGGTGTATGGTCGAAAAAGTAGCAAATGTTCAAAATGAAGGACTGGTGCCGTTAAAGCTTGCTCGCAATTCGTTACCAATGGCAATGGTATCAATGGTTCATCTACGCGTGAGTGTTGCCGGAATAAGTTTAATGTGCAAAAAGCTCTAACGGTATGAGATTTGAAGTACCACAGTTTATTGAGGTGGAGGATAAAATCTTTGGCCCTTTTACCTGGAAGCAATTTATTTACCTCATGGGAGGCGGTGGTATCGCATTGGTACTTTTCTTAACGACACCGTTTATTGTTTTTGTGCTCTTGGGTTTGCCGATTGGGAGCTTAGCAATACTACTGGCATTTTACCCGGTTAATAACCGGCCCTTCTCGATATACCTCGAGTCAATGCTGCGCTTNNTGAGNGGTACCAAGCTCTACCTCTGGCGCAAACAAACAAGCGCTGTCTACGGTGAGGAGAGTCCAGCGGTGCCGAGCGACCTCGATCAGGAAATTGCAGCGTCGGTGGCGCAAAACATGCACGTGCCAACGGTCAACAAGAACCATCTGAGCAGCCTTTCACGTAACCTGGAACTTAACGCCATCGAGAAACAGTAGTTATGCCAACACAAAGTCACAGTCCCTCACAAAAATTTGTTCCCGTACGCGATATTCGCAGTGGTATGGTCGTGCTCAAAAACGGCCAACTCAACATGGTGCTCTTGGCCACCTCGATTAACTTCGCCTTAAAGTCCACCGATGAGCAAGCGGCCATTTTGCGCAACTTCCAAAGTTTTCTCAACACTATCGATTTCTCACTACAAATCTACGTACAATCGCGCCGGCTCGATATCTCACCGTACTTGGAGCAACTTGCCGCCCGAGAGGGTGAGCAGGACAACGACCTGATGCGTATTCAACTCCGCGAGTACATTAATTTTGTCGACACCTTCGTGAAAGAGGTCGACATCATGACTAAAAACTTCTTTGTCGTGGTGCCGTACACNCCNATTAANACCAATATNAANTCAAACCTCTCNGGCATTCTTGGTGGTAANACCCAGTCGGTGGCAATTGACGAAGCAAGCTTAGCTGAGCATCGCACCCAGCTCGAGCAGCGCGTGAGCGTGGTTGAGCAGGGACTGAACCGCATCGGCGTGCGTACTGCTGCACTCGACGATGAGGCTTTGGTCGAACTCTATTACCANATCTTTAATCCGGGTGACATTGCCGGTGAGGCGCCTGAGCAATAGCGTATGGGTATTTTAGATTTTCTTCAACCAAGCAGCGGAAAACCTGATAACGCCAAAGAAACGTTGGCGCCACTTGAGAATGCGCTCATGACGCTCGAGGACGTGATCGCACCAAACGCGCTGCAAATTAACGCTCGTAGCCTAAACGTGAGTGGCACCCTCGCGCGTTCGTTCTTTACCATTTCCTACCCACGGTACCTAAACGACGGCTGGCTCGAACCGGTTCTTAACATGGAGCGTGAGCTCGATGTCTCGATCGTCATCCACCCGATCGACACTGCCGACACGCTTAAGAAATTTCAAAAGAAGGTGGCTGAGGTCCAGAGCCAAATTAACCTTAACTACGAGAAAGGGATGGTGCGTGACCCGCAGCTCGAGGCTGCCTACCGAAACTTAGAAGAGCTGCGCGACAAACTCCAGCAAGCTGAGGAGAAGCTCTTCGATGTTGGTCTCTACATTGCGCTCTACGCCAAAACTGAAGAGGCGCTCAACGAGAGTGAGTCAGAGCTTAAGGGTATTCTCGACTCACGCATGGTGTACGTGAAGCCAGCCCAATTCCAACAAGACGTGGCTTTCAAGAGTATTATCCCAACAATGTCGGATGAGCTATTGGTACACAACAAGTTTAACTCTTCACCGCTCTCAAGCTTCTTCCCGTTTACCTCGTTTGACCTGACTTCCGACACCGGCATCCTCTACGGCATTAATCGTCACAATTCGAGTCTCGTCCTCTTCGATCGCTTTAGCCTCACCAACTACAACTCAGTGACCTTCGCGACTTCTGGAGCAGGGAAGAGCTACACCACCAAGCTGGAGATTCTGCGCTCACTCATGTTTGGTACCGAGGTGATTGTGATCGACCCGGAGCGTGAGTACGAGTACCTGGCTGAAGCTACTGGCGGTCGGTTCTTTAACATCTCCCTCTCCAGTGAGCACCACATTAACCCGTTTGATCTCCCGATGCCACAAGAAGACGAAAATCCTGAGGACGTCCTGCGCTCACACATTATTGAATTGATCGGACTCTTCCGACTGATGCTCAATGGCCTCTCGCCAGAGGAAGAGACCATTATCGACCAGGCGCTCCACGAAACATACGCCCTCAAAGACATTACGGGCAGCGCTGACTTTAGCGAGCTCGACGCGCCGCTCCTCTCTGACTTTGAGATGGTGTTAGCTGGTATGGAGGGTAGTGCCTCGCTCATCTCACGCCTGCAGAAGTACACCAGCGGTACCTGGAGCGGGTTTATGAATCGGCCAACTAACGTCGACATCAACCAAAAGTTTGTGGTCTTTAGTCTACGCGACATGGAAGACGAGCTTAAGACCATCGCTATGTACATTATTACCAATCACATTTGGAGCGCCATTCGCCGTCGCTTACAAAAGCGCCTCTTGGTGATCGACGAAGCTTGGTGGATGATGAAAAGCGAAGACACCGCCTCTTTCCTCTTTATGCTCGCCAAGCGTGGCCGTAAGTACTACCTCGGGCTCTCAACCATTACCCAAGACGTGGACGACTTCCTACGCTCACCGTACGGCGTCCCAATGATCACCAACTCGAGCTTGCAGCTATTGATGAAGCAGTCGCCAACCGCGATTGATAACATCCAAGCCACCTTTAACTTAACCGACGAAGAAAAGCTACTGCTCTTAGAGAGCAGCGTTGGCGAAGGCATCTTCTTTGCTGGCCTTAAGCACGTCGCAATTAAAGTTATTGCCAGCTACACCGAGGACCAAATTATTACCTCCGACCCTTCACAATTACTGGCAATTAAAGCTGCGCGCGAGGAGCTCAAAGCTGCGCGTAACCAATAGCGTATGGCCAACTCAGCGGCACAACCAAATCCCTACCCGCAAAATGCTGCGGTTCACTATGCCGGCGCTAATACAAATGCGAAATCGAGAAGGAGCGCTGTAGCAGCTAATCGTAATTATGCTCCACTACCAAAGCATACCCAAATTAGAGAAACTCAGGCTCAATATAACTCAGTGAAAAATACACGGGCCCTTCGACAAGAACGATCGCCACAGCAGAAAGTGGTAGCGCACCAAAACACTGTGATGGATGCAATTTCAAATCAACACCAAACTAAGCAGTCAAAACAAGGATTGCGAACAGTGATAAAAACCCTGCGGCGGAAGATGCGGGCTGCCACTGTGGCATTGGGAACCATTTTCCCAGGGCTTTATGTACACACTGTACTTATCTTCTTTTGGTTAATTAGTATTTTTGGTCTTGCATTATTGTTTATGGGTGAAGAAGCTGTTAAATGGATACCTTGGTGGGGAGATGATCTTGCTAAACTTACAATGCAACCTGGCCAAATACTGTTTGGGGTTGGGTGGATTGGGACTACCGTGATTGGTCTACTGACCATGCTAACGATCTTGGTATTACTTCTAGTACGTGGGGTGTGGTGGTTTAAGGATAGTGTTATCTTGCTTTTACTGATATTGAGTGTGGCGCTATATATTGCGCCTGTAACAAGCTTCTTCCCTTGGTTCTTACTCTTTGTTGCTGGTGTAGTGTGGCGATACTCGTAATCTACTTTTTAGTCCCATGCTATGCTATAGCTATATGCGGCTCATCTGGCTTAGTGTTTTTGCCTTCGTCTGGCTCGTGGTGCCGAGCGTAAGTTTAGCTCAATTTAATGACCTCACCTCAGGGGTTTCACTTGAGGTATCACCCCAATACCCCCAACCTGGCGAGGTGGTTACGGTTCGCCTAAACGATTACACCCTGCAGGGTAATGCTACTGGTATAACCTGGTTAGTAGATGGAGTTGCCGAGCCTACCGTGGCAAACCAGCGTAGTGTGCAATTAGCAGCCAGCGATATTGGTCAAACGACCACTGTCACTGCCCAACTAACAACCAGTGCCGGGGGTGTGGTATCAGCGAACACCACCATAGCGCCGAGCTCAGTTGTTCTTATTGTTGAGCCACAAACAACTGCGCCAAACTGGTACCAGGGACGCGCCCTACCCTCTGTCGGCAGCCAGGTGCGTGTGGTTGCCATTCCTCAAACGAGGGACGAACTTGCGCCGGAGGCGTACACCTACACCTGGCGTTTAAATAACGAGGTAATCAGCGGGGGAGCCGTGCAAGGGCAGTACCAAAACGTACTGACAATGCCGTTTGGGCGCAGCGCCAATCTCGACGTGATTGTCAGTAACCGAGCGGGAACGGTCGTGGCGCAGCGTAGCGTAGTTATTCCTAACCAGGAACCCGAGGTGTACTTCTACGAGCTCAACCCGCTACGTGGCATGGGTCGGCTCGCACTTGGCGATACGGTGCCGCTGGTTGGTTCAGAAATGACCATGCGAGCCGAGGTCTTTCATATGAGCACGGGGGTGTCAGAATCAAATATGCTATACGAGTGGAAGGTCAATGGGCGCACTACCGAGAACCCAAGTCGTGATCCGCAAACCATTACTGTGCAGAATGGTGGTGGCACCGGCAGCTTCTCTGTTGCATTTGCGATGCGGAGCTTGCAAAACCTACTACAGGGAGCGGAGCGGACCTTTAATCTCGTCTTCTAATGCAACGCCTTGTCTTACGTCTATATACTTTTTGCGCGCTTTTCTTACCGGCCATTACGCTTGCCCAAGACGCCCGCAAAGAAGGGTTTGTGCCACTAATTGGTATTCCTGGACTTGACTCATCGGGGTATACCACCGAAAACTACGTAAACATTATTTACGTACTGGCGATTAGTACCGCCGCCTTTATCGCGGTCTTGCGACTCATCCTAGCAGGCCTGAAGTACATGATCACCGACGTGGTACCACAAAAACAACAGGCAAAAGATGATATTCGCACGGCTCTCGTTGGGCTCCTTATTGTGCTCGGGGCTGTACTTATTCTTAACACCATTAACCCCCAGTTGACGCGTCTTAGTGCGCTTGATTTAGAGCGGGTGACTGCGCCTATTTTTGAGCGTGTCGTTGTTATTCCTGATCCCAGTAGCGGCCAGTTTATTTCTGGAGAAAACTTTGTTGAGGAATCACGAGAATGCCGCGGAGGTGGTGAACGCTTAGAAATGTATGTTGACACCGAGGGTTTTAATCGATCACGATGTTGCACGGTCAACACGTGCGGCACTGACGAAATAGCAGTTGGTGGAACGCTGATTAGTTCTGAGCGAGTGTATACATCTGCTGAACGCGACGAGCTTATTGCCAGTATTGAGGTGGAATTCCCAAATGCAGTCGTAACATCAATTGCAGCAGTCTCAAACGACTCGGCTAAACTAACAGAGATTAACAACAACATCACGAGTTGTGAAACCATAGCTGGAGGTACTGCGTATCGAATTAACTACCGAAGTGATGTAGATATAGTTAATGCTGACATTATTTGTGTGTTGTAAATTTCTCCCCTATTCATTAATACTCAGTAAGTCGCTAAAAGGTATTGGTATACTACTTAATAATGAACAAACCGCTGATAATCACTATTGCGGTAGGCGTCTTGATCTTGGCGCTCGGAAGCTGGCTCTATCTGTTTCTTTTTGGCGCGCCGCAAACACCAAACGAGATTTTTACTGACCTCGGCATCGTTCCAGCGGCTGAACAGTCTGTAACACCTACCTCTACAAACACTGCGGGTAGTGTGAGCACACTGGTCGACACCTCAGTAGACCAAGCGCTGCAGCAGCTAACAATCCGTCCGGTGGCCGGATTTATTGCGCTAGATGAGCGTGTACGCTACGTCGAGCAGGGCACTGGCCACGTGTACGAAATTGACGTAGCATCAGGAAACGAGACGCGCATAAGTAACACAACAGTGCCCACGGTGACTGGTGCATACTTTAGTAGCGACGGTGCCCGAGTAGTTTTGGTAAGTGAGTTGCCAACTGAGCGAGTGGTAATCATTGGCACCATCAGCAGCGGGGCCTTAAGTACCACGCAGCTCCCTCCAGAAGCGCAGGACTTGGCTTTTGTAGGCAGTAGCACCCTGCAGTACAGCATAAGCGACACCACCAGTACCACCGGTTATACGTACGATGTAACTTCAGGCAGCCAACAGCAATCGTTTACCGTACCGTTTGCAGCCGTGCGTGTGGTTTATGCTGGTGGGCAAACGTACCTCTACAATAAACCAGCTGTTAATTTAGAGGGGGCGGTGTACACCATTACCAACCGCTCGCTCACGCCGATCAGTCTGGCGGCATTTGGGCTAACGGCTCGTTTTGCAGACACCAACTGGTATGCCTTAAGTTTTAACCAAAACAATACCCTGGAAAGCCGTACGGTGAACCGGGCCACGAGCGAGGCATTCCAGCTACCGATTGTTATGGTGCCTGATAAATGCGACTGGGTAGAAAGCATACTTTATTGTGCTGCACCATTTACCGTCGAGCGTCACACCTACATCGAAGAATGGTATAAGGGTATAGTCCGCAGCGACGACGTGCTCTGGCGTATTAATCCTCGCAATGAAAGTGCGACGCTGGTGGTTAATCCAAACGCGAGTGTGGGGCGCCCGCTTGATATGACTGGCCTGTCAGCTACGTCTGATGGGGCCGTGCTGTTTGTTAATCGATTAGACAACACCCTCTGGCGGTATGCGGAAACTACTTCTTAATGTCGGTATTCTTTCACTCCTCGTGCTACCAATCTTGGTAGACGCACAAGGGGTAGTACGAATGGTTGGCCTACCGTTTGAGCCAGCTGGTAACGATAAAATCGAAACGTACCTACAAGCTCTCTACCGTCTGGCGATTGGGATTGCGGCGATGCTGGCGGTACTCCGGCTGGTGCTCGCTGGTGCAAAGTACATTTTAAGTGATGTCGTGACAAAAAAAGAGGACGCGAAAAAGGACATTCGCACCTCGATCATTGGTTTGTTGATTGTCTTGAGTGCCGTTCTGATATTGGAGACAATTAACCCCGCCCTTAATAACCTACGGGTTTTAGATTTGGATCAAGTTCGCATTGAACCCCGGCCAGAGTTTCGACAAGATCGGAATTTTTTGGATACCTCAGAGGTAATAGCAGTATCGGGTAGTGTTGGCGGTGAGGAATTGGCACGAAGAGAAACTGACTGCCTTAATGCAGGGGGTAATTGGCGTGAGTTAAACAACAGCTATCAGTGTTTTTATCCTGAAGGAACAACAGCGGAGGAAAGTGAGATTCTTTCTGAAGAGGCTGCAGCGCGAGAATTGGAATATCAAATTGAGCAAGCGGTCGTAGATCAGACAGAGTTACGTGATGAAAATACTAATCGCCCAATATATTGCGCACGAGGTACAGAGAGTTTTCGTGACTGCTATCAAAGCTGTATTGACAACGAAGCACTTATCAGTACACGAGGTAACGGACGTTTATGTACCTATGTTGATTAGATTCTGAAGCGGCGGACGTAGAATTCTTGGGCGATGCCGAAGAGGTTTGAGACCACAAAGTAGAGGGCAATGGCGGCAGAGATGGTGTACGCCACAAAGAAAATCACAATTGGTAACACAAAGCGCATCTGGGCGTGCATGCTGCGCTGGAAGTCGTCTTTAAAGTTTGGCTCAGCGCCTGGTTCGCGTGGGGCTGGGGCTGGCATGGCGAGCTTAGCTTGAAAAAATTGCGAAATACCCGCGAGTGCTGCCAGCGGCAAGCTGCGGCCGGCAATATCAACGAGGCCTAGAAAAAGCATGGTAGCTACCGCTGGCGCTGGCACCCAGTTATAGAGTAAGTCGAGGTTAATGTCCGGCAGTGCAACTCCGCCACCACTGTAAACCGAGAGATAGAGGGCGATAATAATCGGAATCTGCAACAAAATGAGGAGCACGCTAGCAAACGGATTGAGGCCGGCTTCGCGATAGAGCGTCATCATCTCCCGCGCCTGCGTTTCACGGTCGTCTTTGTGTTCTTCTTTCAGCGCTTTGAGCTTGGGCTCCAGCTCACGCATAATAACTTGCGTCTTGGCAGCCTTAACCGAGAGGGGGAGAAGAATGAGCTTCACCACAACGGTGGTCGCGACAATGGCCAACCCCACATCACCACCAGGAATAACCCCAACAAAAAAGATAAGGGCGTTGTAAACCGGGTCAAAGAAAAACGTGTGCCAAATAAAACTCCACATGGGAATACGAGGTTAGATCAATAACGTGCTGGCCATTTTAGCGAGCTTCGGTAGCGCGCGCAAGCAAACCACGAAGTTCATCACGAATATCACCAATAGGAGTAGCCGCAGCGGCTGGTTTGGTGAGGCACTGAAACACACCGGTTTGGTTAGTCCGCTCAGCAAAAGCACGCAGGACGGGGTAGAGGCGGCGGCGGAGCCGGTTACGATCGACTGCCCGCTTGTAGACCTTTTTACCAACCACCACCGCACCATGGAAGCGTGTGTGGGGGGTATAGACGAGCGTGCAGTAGCGGCCTTGGAGCCGTTGGCCACGGGTGAAGTACTCATTAAACTCAGCCGTGGAGAGTCGTTGGCGTTTCGGTAGCATACGCCACCATACTAGCGCTAAAACAAAAAAGCACCAACCTGTGGTTGGTGCTTTTTTGTACCGGTACATCGCTATTAACGAGATTTTTGTACGGCGAGCTGCGCGCGACCTTTGCGACGACGGCTGCGGAGCACGCGGGCACCGGTTTTAGTAGCAGCGCGAACGAGAAATCCGTGCGTAGTCATACGCTTTTTCTGGCTCGGCTGGTAAGTTCGTTTTGGCATACTAGCTTCTTTAGGTGTGGGCCATACTATACACGAGCGGAATAATTATTCAAGACGAAAAATACGTTGACGGAGCTATCCCCAGTGGTTATCAACACGCTCTCCACACTTGACATGGGTGGTGTCTAAAAACATTACACCATAGCAAAAAAGTTTACAGTTCTGCTGAGGCGTATATAATCTCCATTACCGTCAGTAACTATCGACTTCACTGCTATGCAACTACAACCGCACACTCGAGACTCCCAGAGTTTCATCAAAACGGAACAGATTGATGTTAAACAGCTGTGGGATGACGCGCTGGTTGCAATAGAACTCTCTATTACTCCCGCCAACTTTAAGACTTGGTTTAAGGACACACACATCGTCTCGCTTGAGGATGGTACGGTGACTCTCGGCGTACCGAGCGTGTTTGTGCGCGACTGGCTATCGGACAAATTTCAGACCATGATTCTCAAGGTGCTACGGGAACTCTCGCCGCACGTGCGCAGCATTGAGTACGCGGTCGTGCAGCGTAGCGATCGTCGCCAAGAGACAAAACAGCAAACTGTAAACGCCTCGCTGCCGCTCGAGGAGTACTACATCAACAAGAGTGATAACTTAAACCCGAAGTACGTCTTCGACACGTTTGTAATTGGTCCCTTCAACGCGCTGGCTCACACCGCCGCGAAGACGGTGGCCGAGAAGCCCGGCATCGCCTACAACCCACTGTTTATCTACGGAAAAACCGGACACGGTAAGACACACCTCATTCAAGCGGTTGGTAACCAACTCAAGCGGGCGGGGAAAAAGGTGTTCTACGTCACTAGCGAGCGCTTCACGGTCGACTACTTTAATGCGCTACAAAACGGTACCGCCAACAATTTTAAAGATAAGTATCGCCAGTACGATGTTCTGATTATGGACGACGTGCAATTCCTCGCGAACAAAGAAAAGACTCAGGAAGAACTCTTTCATCTCTTTAATGCACTACACGACAACAACAAGCAGATCGTCTTCTCGAGCGACATCCACCCAGCACTGCTCTCTGGTCTTGAAGAGCGACTCCAGTCTCGCTTCGCACAGGGAATGATCGTCGATATTCCGGCACCCGACCTGGAATCACGCGCGGCTATCTTGCGTGCCAAGGCAGCACAAAACTCCATCGTCCTTGAGGACGATGTGGTCGACCACCTCGCCAACACAATTGAGGGTAACATCCGTGAACTTGAGGGGGCGCTGAACACAATCATGTGCCAATCGCAGCTCATGGGGCGCACGCTTGATCTCGAGGAGGTGAAGCAGATTATTAAAAACAGCACTCGTCCGCGCAAAACGTTGGCGGTATCTGATGTTGTCGACAAGGTGGCTCGTTACTTTGACATTGACCCGTCTTCAATCTACGAAAAAACCCGCCGCAAGGAGGTGGTGAAGCCACGACAGCTCATTATGTACATTCTGCGAGAAGATTTTCAGGTGTCGTATCCGGCCATTGGCCAGAAGTTAGGTGGTCGCGACCACACGACGGTCATTCACTCGTGTGAAAAAATAAAAAACGAGCTTAAAGATAATGTCGAGCTTGAAGAGGAAATAACGCAGGTTCGACTCTTGCTCAAGTAACCAAAAAGTCCGCATAGAAGTGCGGGCTTTTTGATTAGTGTTGTGTTGGCTGTGGGTAGGCTGTGTGCAGGCTGGGAATGTCCCAGTAATACGTAGGGATAACTGGGTAATATTTCTCGGGTTATCCGCAGTGACGAGCCTGTGGGTGAGTTATCCTCAGAAACATCTGACTCTATCCTCTGGTTGCCAGCTCTATACACAAGATTGTGGTTTGTGGTGATCCATACAGTAGGCCATACTTTTCACTTTTACACAGATCCACAGGGCTAATAATAGAGCGTATAATGAACTCAATAAAAAAATAAATTACTCACACTATGCACGTAACGGTAGCAACAGAAACTCTTCAACAAAAACTGGAATTGGTAGCTCGAGTGAGCACCAAACATGTCACCCTTCCGGTGCTGCAGTGTGTGTTGCTTGAGGTGAATAAAAAAGAAATCACCATTAAAGCTACAAATTTAGAAATTGGTATTGAGGCTACAATTTCTGGCAGTATTGAGGAGGAAGGAGTGGTGGCGGTGCCTGCCGTTACACTGATTCAGACCATTAATCTCCATACCCAAAAAGAGGTTACCCTCCGAGTTGAAGAAGGGTCGTTAGTGGTAGAAGGAAAAGAATCAACTACTCAAATAAAAACCATTCCACACGATGAGTTTCCTACCATTCCTCGACTTACTACCGACCCGCAGGTGGTGAACGGTGCTCAGTTTGCGCTCGGTATTAAAACTGTTGTCTTTGCAGCATCACAATCATCAATTAAGCCTGAGTTAGGTAGTGTATATATTTTTCAAAAGAAGGAGCATAGCCTCACGTTTGTTGCTACCGACTCCTTTCGACTAATGGAAAAAACCGTCACTCAACCAAACGTTGCACTCGACGACTCTCTCCTCATTCCACAAAAGAATGCACTAGAGATTATGCGCATGCTCGAGTCGGTGTCAGAGGATCCAAAACTCCAAGTCGACGAGAACCAATGTGCGTTTATGTTTGGCGATGACCTCTATATCACCTCACGTCTCACCAGCGGTTCGTTCCCCGACTACAATCAAATTATTCCAAAAGAGTACGTGACCCACTCAACGGTGCTTCGAAAAGATCTCATCCACGCCTTTAAGAAATCGAATATCTTTCTTAACAAGTTTATGCAGGTAGGTTTGATCGTTACCAGCGATGCTCTAACCGTTTCTGCAACCAGCGGTGAGGTTGGTGCCACAACCGAATCAATCGCTGCCAGCACTAAAGGCGAAGACATTACACTAAATTTTAATCAGCGGTACGTCGCTGAATCACTCAACCACTTCGTAGACGACAGCGTCGTCCTGCACTTTGCCGGCATTGGTCGACCAATGGTAATCGAAGGAGTAAACGATACCTCCACCAGGTACCTCGTGATGCCAATGAATAAATAAAAAATGAGCAAACATCCAAAGGGTGTATTGCGAATTTTCTTACTAATTTGCTTAATTCCTAAAGCGGATTACTTGAACTCGAGGTGTCGAGTGCCCACACAGTATAATTAGTACTGTATGAAAAAAACGCCCGGCCCTAAACCACTCAACGCACTCTTCGATCGCTATAAAAAAATTCTTAAAGCGCCTGAGGCTGCAGTGTGTGACGCCGCTCGCGCCGTTATTGAGGAACTACTTGGTGTGCCGATTCGTACAGAGCAAATTACGTACTCGCCACAAACCCGAGTCCTCCACATCAAGCACGGCTTACTCAAATCTGAGGTCTTGCCACATAAAACAGAAATCCTTAACCACCTTAAGGGTCGCCTGGGTGTTCGCTCTGCGCCGCAAGACATTGTCTAGCTACTCGTCCTCGTCTTCCTCCTCATCTTCGTCAGCATTGTGAACGAGGCTCGGAATCAGGCTGCTGTACTGTTGCTCTTTCCACCGCTGCACCCCGTACTCCCAAAGTGCATACTGAGAATCGCTCGCGGGATTGCTTGGGTACGGGCCGCGCGGGTTATTTTTATCAACAAAGTGCAAAATAGAATGAATGCCGCCAGTAAGTGCCTCCAAGTTAACTTCTTGGTCGGGATTGTTCTGTAGGAGTTCGGTAACAAAAAATGCTGTATCAAATGATTGGCCCCGCAAAATTGGTTTTATCGTAGGGTCAACCGCGGGGGCCTGCGGAAACTGCTCGACGGAAGTTGAGGCTAACGCTACGTCCATAAACTCGCGCCACATTGGTGTGGCGATAAGACCCGATAGCCCACCTCCCATAACGTCGTTATCGTTGTTGCCCGTCCACACACCAACAACTAAGTTGGGTGTGTAGCCCATGAGCCATGCGTCGCGTAAGTTGTTGGTACTACCAGACTTCAGCGCCACATCGCGCTCGCCAAAGTTAACCAGCGAGAAATTACCCCACAAAGGAGCGCGTGCCACGTTGTCAGAGAGGATATCACTAATAGTGAGCGCGGTCTCCCGAGTCATCACCCGCTCTTCGGTAGTTGTGTACTCTTCAATAACGTTACCCCGAGAGTCTTCGATCCGTAGGATGGCCCGGGTTGGCACCCGCACCCCCTCATTGGCAAACGTTGCGTACGCACCGGCGTGCTCAAGCAGCTTCACCTCACCACCACCGAGCACTAGGGTCAGCCCGAGTCGGTCAGGGTCGTTGAGGGTTGAGATACCCATGTCAGTTGCCAACTTAATGGCGTCACCCAAGCCGGTGAGGTAGAGCACCTTCACTGCCGGAATGTTAAGCGACTGCGCGAGGGCATTACGCAGCTGAATTGGCCCGACAAATTTATTGTTGTAGTTATTTGGGCTGTAGCAGGGCGCCTCACTAGTGTATTCCCAAGGCTGGCAGGCGGTACTAAACTGGGTGCGCACATCGTACACAATTGTTTTGTCGGTGTAGCCTTCTTCGATGGCTGAGGCGTAGATAATTGGCTTAATTGACGAGCCCGGCTGACGGGGCGCGAGCGTAACATTAAAGTTGCCCTCAATCTCGGTGTCGAAGTAGTTGCGTGAACCGACCATGGTTAAAATATCACCGCTCTCTGGAGCCAGTGCGATGAGCCCGGCGTTGCCCGCGTTGTATTTTTCAATATTCTCTTCAACCCGACGCGCGACAATTTCCTCTGCCTGTTGCTGCCAGTCCCAGTCGAGGGTGGTAATAACGCGGAAGCCGCGCTCCGCGAGCGTTTCGTCACCAAAACGCTCCGCCAGCTGCTCGCGCACGTACATCACAAAGTGTGGTGCCTTAATGCCAGTGACCGCCTGAGGTTGAAATACGACCTCCGCATTCACCGCTGCGTCGTACTCTTCTTGGGTGATAAAGCCGTTAAGCTGCATGCGCTTCAGCACTAAATCTTTTCGTGCTTCCAGTGCCTCACGGTTATTGCCGTAGGGCGAGAGGTAGGTTGGGGCTTGTGGTAGCGCTGCGAGGTACGCCGCCTCAGGCAAGGTGACGTCACTGGCCGATTTAGCGAAAAAGGCTTGGCTAGCTTCCTCAACCCCGTAGATGGTGCCTCCGTAGGGAGACTCATTGAGGTAATGGGAGAGAATTTCTTCTTTGCTCAGTACCTGCTCGAGGCGGATAGCGAGGATGGCCTCCTTAATTTTGCGCGTCAGTCGCTTCTCCTGCTCGAGCACAGAGTTCTTAATCACCTGCTGCGTGATGGTCGAGCCGCCCTGGCCGCCCAGGAGGTCGCCCTGCGAGAGGTTGGTTAGCGCCGCGCGGATAACAGCGCGAAGGTCGACGCCGCGGTGGTTGTAAAATTGGTCGTCTTCAATAGCGACAGTGGCGTTTTTGATGTGGTAGGAGATCTCCTCAAACGGCACGACTGTCCGCTTCACGTCCTGGTGGAGGTCGTAGAGCAACACCTCGCCGGTTCGATCGTAAATTTTGGTCGATTGCAGGATACGTCGCTCCTCAAAGGCTGAGAGATCAGGAATCTCGAGGCTCGAAATCCACAAAAAAACGGCGCCTACCACGAGTAGTCCCACCACAAACACGCCAATAGCGATGTCGACTGCGAGTTCTCGGCTCTGGTGCGAGAGCCATTTTTGAATACGACGCCAGTTAAACATAAGGAGAAAGTACCAGTATAAAATCATACTAGCACGCTTTGTCCAGCCCTCTCTGATACGCGTGTGTGGTAGCATTATTGCACTGTCTACCGTATGAAATTATCTGAAGAACTGCGTGAGCGAGGCTTTATCTACCAGTGTTCGAGCGACGACCTCGGCGCGGTGCTTGATGGCGAACCGCGCACGGTCTACCTTGGCATTGATCCAACTGCGGACGCCATTCATGTTGGTAACCTAGTTCCCTACATGCTACTTAACCGTTTAATGCTGGCCGGTCACCGGGTGATTTTACTGATGGGTGGTGGCACCGCCCTAATTGGTGACCCGGGCGGCAAGAGTGAGGAGCGGCCGTTTGTTGATGCGGCCGTAATTGCCGAGCAGACTGCCAAAATGGAAGCGAGCATTCGACGCTTTGTGACGGGGGACGTAACCTTCGTGAACAACTACGACTGGCTCTCAAAGCTTTCCATGATGGATTACCTGCGCGACGTCGGTAAGCACTTTACCGTCAACAGTATGATCAAGAAGGACATCGTCGCCAACCGCCTCACCGAAGACAACTCAATTTCCTACACTGAATTCTCGTACTCGCTGCTGCAGGCGTACGACTACCACCACCTCTTTAAAACGCACAACTGTACGCTGCAGATTGGTGGTTCCGACCAGTGGAGCAACATTGTGGCGGGCGTCGATTACATTCGTCGCACAGAGGGTGCCGAGGTGTACGCGCTCACAATGCCGCTCGTGGTCGATAAAGCGACTGGTAAGAAGTTTGGCAAGACCGAAGGCAACGCCATTTGGCTTAACGCCGAGAAGACCAGTCCGTACGCGTTTTACCAATTTTGGCTTAACACGAGTGACGAGAGTGTCGTTGAGTACCTCAAACTTTTCACCATGCTCACGCTCGAAGAGATAGCCACCATCGACGCAGACTGGCAGCGCGATCCCGGTAGCCGCAGTGCACAGCAGCGATTGGCGCTTGAGGTAACCACCTTTGTGCACGGAGCTGAGACCGCAAATAAAGCCGCACGCGTCTCCGCTACTCTCTTTGGTGAGACGCATATTACTGAACTCTCCGCAGAAGAGGTGTCGCTGCTTAAAAACACCGCCCCATGTGCCACGGTCCCAGCGGGCACACCGCTCATCGACGCTCTGATTGCCAGTGAACTAGCTACCAGCAAGCGCGAAGCCCGCACGTTTATTGAGAGTGGCGCGGTGCAGCTTAATAACGAGAAGGTAACCGATACCGAAAAGGTTCTCACTAAGGATGCGGGCGCGACGCAGCTCCTGAAGCGCGGTAAAAAGCAGTACTCACTGATTGAGCTGTCGTAAATTGCGACACGCACAAAAAACCCGAATCGACCGATCCGGGTTTTTTGTGCGTGTCGCTACATCTCATCTACGTCATCAAAGGTGTCGTAGTCGACGTCTTCCGCATCATCTTCGAGCGAGGGCTCTTCCTCCTCATCCTCATCCTCTTCATCCTCATCGTTATCTGACTCTGGCAGGTGGCCAAACCCCTCGTCCGCGTCATCATCACCAGCGTCATCGCTCTCATCGAGCTCGTCGAGCGCCTCATCACCAAGAGCAATATTCTCATCACTCTCGTCTTCAGATTCTAGCTCTTCTTCTGTGTCGTCACGAAACCAAAGCATACCTCTGTACGTAATGAATAAATGTTGGCAGTGATTATAACCGTTGCACGCACTCGTGCAACCCCATCTCGGGGGAGGCTACCGGTGGTGTGCCAAAGTGGTAATACCAACGGCAATTGCGTCGTACTCGTCATCCAGCGCGTCCGTTGGCGCGTCAGGGAGAAGACGACAGACCATGTCGATAACGGCCCGCTTGTCGCTCTTACCGTAGCCGGTTACTGCGATCTTAATTTCCTGTGGGCTCAACTCCACTACCTGACAGCCAGCATGTTTCGCGAGGTAGATGCAGATACCGCGCACCTGTGCCACGCCCAAGGCCGTCTTTTGGTTTTTATTAAAGAAGAGTGTCTCAATCGCCAAGGTGTCGGGTTGGTGGGTAGCAATAAGCTCCTCGACTGCCTCACCCACTACCTGTAGCCGGTCGGGTAAATTGGCCTGTTTATCGGTGAGCACACAGCCCGAGTGTAGCAGCGTTTCGCGCTCGGCTCCGTGCTCAAGTACAGCCACGCCAAATCGATCGTAGCCAGGGTCTATCGCCAAAACTCTCATAAAATTAGTTTACTAAACTACAGCGTCTTTACCAGAAGCGTAAAATTGGATGAAATACTAGGAAGACAAGCGACAAACAAAGGGCCGTATTGATTATACGGTGATGAGGACGTTGTGCAGTCTGACGCAGTAGTTCGCCAAATTTTACGCTTCTGGGGTGTCGGCGGCGGTGTAGACATCAGTCACATCGTCAATATCTTCCAGCTTCTCAATAAACTCAGCCAGTTTCTCACCCGTTTCGTCGTCGAGGTCCATCG
The DNA here is from genome assembly GCA_002710785.1 of bacterium. GTDB lineage: Bacteria > Patescibacteriota > Minisyncoccia > Phycocordibacterales > UBA918 > OLB19. The sequence goes on along the minus strand of PAMC01000011.1, from coordinate 11,772 downwards.
GGGTGTTGGGTGTGTACCCGGTGTCTGTTTTACTAAACGCCCAGGCGGCCGAGCCAGGGGTACCCATCTCGAGTCCAGACTTAGAGAACGCGCTTCGCACCTCAGCCGCAGTACGATTGTTGTTGTCGGTGACCGCCTGGATCATCAGCGCTACCCCGCCAGGGCCGTAGCCCTCGTAGAGCACCTCGTCAATCGCCGCGCCGGTAGCGCCAGCGCCTTTGGCGACCGCGCGCTCAATATTGTCCTTTGGCATCGAGTCCTTCTTGGCTCGTTCAATGGCAGCAGCTAAACCAGGGGCATTTACGTCGCCACTCGCTTTACGCGACTCCACCGCAATCACTGCCGAGTGTTTGGAAAAAATCTTACTCTTCACCGCGTCGGTGGCGGCTTTTTTGTGCTTTACCTTACTCCATTTATTATGACCTGCCATATACCTTTCCTGAAAATTGCGAGTTACGTCGTCACGCTTTTAAAATATTCTTCACCGTATAGTGTATACGTCTCACATTATTTTTATCACGTTCCTCGTACCGCATCAATTTTCAAAACAGCTAAGCGCCGAGCCGCTTGGCAATGAGTTAGCTAAAGTGGCTGTACGCCTCTGGGCTGGCTACCCGGCCGCGCGGCGTACGCTCAAGGAGCCCTTGGCGAATTAGGTACGGCTCAATAACATCTTCAATCGTTGAGGGTTCCTCACCAGTGGCGGCAGCAATGGTATTTAGCCCCACGGGGCCGCCGTTAAATTTTTGCATAATTGCATGTAAGACTGCGCGGTCGGGAGCGCCGAGGCCCAGGGTGTCGATCTCTAAGAGATCAAACGTTTGCTGCACAATGTCGTTGGTAACCTCGCTGCCCTCAAGTTGCGCCAGGTCGCGACAGCGCTTTAAGAGGTAATTAGCGGTGCGGGGTGTGGCGCGACAGCGGCTGGCGATGTCGTTTAAGACCTCCGCACTGACGGACACTTCCAGAAGCTCCGCTGAGCGCTTAAGAATCTGCGCAATCTCCGCCACGTCGTAAAACTCCAGCCGAAAGGTACCACCCGAGAAGCGCGAGCGCAGCGGTGCTGAGAGCAGCGAGATGCGGGTTGTCGCGGCCACGAGGGTAAACGGCGGCAGTTCGAGCTGCACAGTCCGAGCTGACGGCCCTTTACCAATAATAATGTCGAGTACCCCCGACTCCATCGCCGGGTAGAGCACTTCCTCGATGCTTTTAGAGAGACGGTGAATCTCGTCGATAAACAAGACATCACCAGGTGAGAGGTTAGTGAGGATGGCCGCCAGGTCGCCCACCCGCTCAATAGCGGGGCCAGAGGTAACGCGCATGTTGGTGCCAAGCGTTTTGGCAATTAAGTGGGCGAGGGTTGTTTTCCCAAGACCCGGTGGGCCGTAGAGGAGTACGTGCTCGGCTGCGTGGCCACGCTCGCGTGCAGCGGTGAGGAGGATGCGCAAATTTTCTTTGGTTTTAGTTTGTCCCACGTACTCGTCCCAAGAATGTGGCCGCAAGGTTTGGTCGAGATTGCCAGCACCGTCACGGGTAAATTGCGGATTACTCATGTCTACATTGTAGCGAAAAGGAAAGGGCGGCGCACCTTGGCACCGGCCGGACCTATGGTCTGAACCATCCGCGGCTTACTATCATATATGATAGTAAGCCGCGGATGGTTCAGACAGAACACTTGAAAATCGAGGTCGGATAGTTAGGGTTGACTTTTTTATGAATCGTGCTAGTATATTGCACAAGGTTAGTTCAAACGCAGCGCCGTGAGGCAGCTTGTCGATCTCTTACAGTTACAAAATAAAAACAACGCTCAGAGTGAGCGGCGTTTTTACGTCTGGTTCGCGGCAGAACTTCTCTAAGTACCCCGAGTGCTATTGCGAGGGTAGTCCGGTACTCATCTTAGAATGAGAGCACGGGGGTATTTCTTAGCGTAGCATTCACTTTCTATGCGGAAAGCGTACTTAGAGAAATTCTGAAACGAACCTAAAATCGACTATAGCATAGCGAGCCCGCCCGTCACCTTGTGATCGGCGGGTTTTCGTTATCTAACTACACAATATGATCTGCGATATCAACCTCTCCCTCGGCTGCTGTTTCAGTTTTAATTTCACGACGTTGGTTTGATATGTCGACTACCCGCTCGAGCTCCGGTAGAGAAGTTACCCCGTTGAGCACTTTCTCAATACCGTCGTGCACCATTGTCGGAATCGCCTGGTGTGCGGCGGCCTCAGCAATGACGTGCTCCCGGGGGTCGCGGATCACCGCCTCTTCCACCTGTGGGTCCATGCGTACCGCTTCGTAGATACCCTGGCGACCTTTAAAGCCTGTCTCATTGCAGTGGTTGCATCCCATTGCACGGTAGAGGGTGTATGGTTTTTGCATCGGTGGTGGCTTAGGGTGACCGTGGAGCGCTCGCTCAATACTTTTAGTCTCCTCCTCGCTTGCGGAATAGTTTTCTTTACAGTGCTCACATAGTTTACGCACTAAACGCTGACCCAACACAATATTGACCGAGCTGCCCATCGTGCGCGAGTCGACCCCAAGGTCAATTAGGCGGGGGAAGGCCCCCACAGCGCTGTTGGTGTGTAGGGTTGAGAATACTAAGTGGCCGGTTTGCGCGGCGTGGAGCGCTGTCTCGGCCACCTCACGATCGCGAATCTCACCCACCATAATTACGTCGGGGTCTTGGCGCAGCACCGCGCGTAGCCCGGAGGCAAAGGTGTAGTCATCGCTTACCTGTGTTTGCACAATATCGTCAAGTTTGTACTCGACCGGGTCTTCGATGGTAATAATCTTGCGGTCGCTGGTGTGCACCTGCTGTAAAAATGCGTAGAGAGCAGTCGTTTTACCCGAGCCGGTTGGGCCAGTGGTGACAATGAGGCCATTGGGACGCGCCAGCTCTTCGAGCATGACGTTCTTCATAACGTCGTTGAGGCCGAGGTTGGCAAATTTAAAGCTTGCGATGCTTGGGTCTAAGAGGCGCATTACCATCGACTCGCCAGCGGCCCCGGGGATGTCTGAGGCGCGGACCTCCACCGCTTGCTCACCAATGGTAAAGGAGAAGCGCCCGTCTTGCGCTTCGTCGGTAACATTAAGGCGCATGCCGGCCAAGAGTTTGAGGCGTGAGATGAGGCGTTCGTAAATGCCGCGCTCGAGATCGATGATGTCGTGTAAGACACCGTCGAGGCGATAGCGTAGGCGAATGTTGGTGTCCTCTGGCTCAATGTGGACGTCAGATGCGCGTAAGGCCAAGGCACCAGCAAAGATCGACTCCAATGTTTCTGAGACACGGCGGGCCGAGTTAACGGTGCGAATGTTGGTGATGTGCTCGCGCACATCCTCCTGGTCTTTAAAGGACTGCATCAAGCTATCAATCACGTCGGGGTTAATGTCGAGCACCCCACGTTTAACTGCTACCGTATGCTTTTGGTCTTCGTAGCGTTGCCAGGCGTGCTCGAGGTCGGCTGTGGCGGTGAGGTAGAGGGTGATGGTAAAGCCAGCTTGCTCAAGCTTGCTGATGAGCGCTTTGGTTTCGGGCCGGTTAGGGTTGCGAATGGCCAAGTTAAGTTTTTTTCGGTTACGCTCAAACGCGGCGGCCATGGCGCCGCGCGCCTCTTCCTCGGGGATGGTCATGAGCGCCTCGGGGCTAATGGTAATGCCGGGTAAGTTGATGTACTGCAGCCCGTACTGTGCCGCCAGTTGCTTTAAAAGACTCTCCTCCTCGGCGCGACGAATTTCGTCGAGCCGATCGGCGTCGTAGGTCGTGTCAAACTGCACCATATATAGAGCATTGTACCAAGCAACGCGGGAAAACGCGGAGCGTTTTCCCGCGTCCACGCAAGCACTCGCATATTGACATACAAAATTTTAGTTGTAGTGTACAGATAAACGTACAAATAGAAGGAGCATCGTCATGCTTCGAGCTGCACTTCTGATCATTGGCTCGTTGTTGGCTGGTTGTGGTCATCCCGCACTGGATGGCAACCTCAGCGAAGCGGAGATCAATTCGTATTTGAACATCCCCGCAGAGCAGGTACTGGCACCGCAGCAATTGGAAATTCCACTATTGCACATATACGGCGGACGCAGCCAACCCTTGGAGCGGACGGGCAGGGTGGTCATCGAGAGCAATTGGCTCAGCATCCGCGCCCGCTATCGGTTACCGCGCGAGGCGTTCCTCGTGTCGCACGTGTTTGTGAGGCCGGTGATCGTGACCGTACAAAACCTGAGTCAGCGCAAGTGGCGCAACCTGCGAACGAGCTTACGCATCGCTGCCGATGCAGTTGCGCGATGCGGCCTGCTCATGGGAACCGCCGAGCTGCCAGCGCCAGCCTATCGGTGTCTGGCAGATAGACCCCTGTAGCCGTCAATCTTTGGCGGCTTTTTTCTTTATATATACGCCCAAAATGCTATGCTCATATCTATGGAATGGCAGGTTAATAAACCCGAGCAGATGGGCGATGTAGCGCGGGATATGCTTGAACTTTTAACCCCGGGCGCACACGCCAATGTGTTGGCTCTCCATGGCAACTTAGGGGCGGGCAAAACCACCCTCATCCAGGCTATTGCCGAGCAGCTGGGGGTAGAAGAGCCGGTTACCAGCCCCACCTTTGTCATCATGAAGAGCTACACCCCACGTTTGCGTTTTACTGAGTTGGTACACATCGATGCTTACCGCCTCGACCACCCAGACGAGTTGGTGCGTCTTGGGTTTGGTGAGCTGTTAGAGCAACCCAACACACTCATCTGTATCGAGTGGCCAGAGCGCATCGCTGAGCTCCTGCCGAGCGACACCGAGCACATCCACCTCAACGTCGTCGATAACCGTCGTTTAATTACCCGTGAAGCGCATGAGTAAAAAAACTGCCAAAGCTAAACAGAGAACCCTCGTGCTCCTCGACGCGCACGCGATTTTGCACCGGGCGTATCACGCCTTACCAGACTTTACCGCCCCTAACGGTGAGCCCACCGGCGCCCTCTACGGGGTGGTGGCGATGCTCCTTAAAATTACCGAGGAACTTAAGCCCGACTACATCGTAGCTTGCTACGACCTGCCGGAGCCAACGTACCGGCACGACGCGTTTGATGGCTACAAAGCTGGTCGTAAAAAGACCGACGACTCCCTCGTCACCCAAATCGACCGCTCGCGCGACATTTTGGCAGCGTTTAACATTCCCATTTACGAACACGCCGGCTTTGAGGCCGACGACATGCTCGGCACCATTGTCGAGCAACTCAAAGATGATAAAGACACACGCGTCATTATTGCCTCGGGCGACATGGACACGTTGCAGCTGGTGGAGAAAAAGCGCGTACAGGTGTACACCCTCAAGCGTGGTCTTAACGACACCATCCTCTACGATGAGGCAGCGGTCAAAGAGCGATTTGGGTTTGGCCCCACCCTCGTACCCGACTACAAAGGTCTGCGCGGTGACCCATCGGACAACATTCCAGGCGTAGTAGGGATTGGGGAGAAGGGTGCCACGACGCTCATAACCGGATTTGGCACGCTCGAGAAGCTCTACGCCAAACTTAAGAAATCTGAGCAGCCGTTTCTCGACGCCGGTCTTAAACCGCGCATCATCAACCTCTTAAAAGAGAACGAGGAAGAGGCGATGTTTTCCAAAATGCTCGCGACCATTCGCCGCGATGCGCCGGTGACATTTACACTACCTGAGCAACCGTGGCGCGACGCTGCCGACACCGACGCGGTGCTGGCGCTGTTTGCTGAGCTCGGCTTCCGCACCTTGGCTGGCCGTATTCGCACCCTCTTCGATATTACCGACACCGTGAGCGTGGAGCAGCTACGCGAAGGGGTAAGTGACCAGGCGGTGGCTGAAGCGAGCGTGATGCTCTGGCTTTTAGAGAGCGATCGCACTAACGCCGACTTCGATGAGCTTATCGATTACGGCCGCACCTACTTTGATACTACTGACTTTACTGATATCACCAACATGCTCAAAGAGAAACTACAAGCCGACGAGCAGCTGTGGCACCTCTTTACTACCGTGGAGCAGCCGCTCATGCCGGTGATTGCCGCCATGAATGCAGCCGGTATCACGCTCGACGTGGCGTATCTTAAAAAACTATCCAAGCAGCTTCATAAAGAGCTTGACGCGCTCGCCAAAGAAATCCATGGTTACGCTGGCACGGAGTTTAATATCAACTCACCAAAGCAACTTGGCGATGTACTGTTTGATACCCTGGAGCTCAAACCCAAAAACGCTAAAAAGACGGCCACCGGGCAGCGCTCGACCAAAGAGTCTGAGCTCGAGAAAATGCGCGACGAGCACCCGATCATTCCGGCCATCTTACGCTACCGCGAACTGGCTAAGCTCACTGGCACCTACATCGATAACCTGCCCGAGCTCGTTAGTGAGGATGGTCGGCTGCGCAGTACGCTCCTACAGACTGGTACCACTACTGGCCGCATGGCGAGCAAAGACCCAAACTTGCAGAACATCCCCACCCGGACTGAGGAAGGCCGCGCGATTCGCCAAGCCTTTGTAGCTAAACCAAAGCATCAGCTGGTCGCGATCGACTATTCACAAATCGAGCTGCGCATTGCCGCAATTCTCTCAGGTGACCCGGCACTGGTTGAAATTTTTAAAGCTGGCGAAGATGTCCACGCGGGAGTGGCAGCGCGTGTGTTTAACGTGCCAGCAGCTGAGGTAACCAAAAACATGCGCCGGCAAGCCAAGGTGATTAACTTCGGCATCCTCTACGGTATGGGGGTTAATGCGCTGCGGCAGAACTTGGGCGACGAGACCACGCGCGCCGAAGCGCAGGAATTTTTAAACGCCTACTTCAACACCTTTACACGCCTGGCGGAGTACCTCGAGGAGACCAAAGCCTATGCCCGCGAACACGGGTTTACCCGCACGCTTATGGGTCGCAAGCGACACTTCCCGGGCATGCAATCGAGCGCGCCGTTTATCCGGGCAGCGGCTGAGCGCATGGCGATTAACGCACCCATCCAGGGTACCGCGGCCGATTGCATGCGCGTCGCTATGCTACGGGCGCACGATGTACTCAAAGANCGAGACGATGCGGCAATGCTCCTGCAGGTCCACGACGAGCTNGTNTTTGAAGTTAGTCAAAAATCCCTTAACGAAGTGATTCCGCAGCTTGTCGACTGTCTGGAGGGAGTGCTGGCTGAGCACAATACGCACGGCGTACCGCTGTTGGTTGATGTGCAGGTGGGCGATAACTGGCGTGAGCTGGAGCAGTATAAAGTTTCAAGTCGAAAGTATGCACATTAGAGAGTTCGAAGAGATTCTAAGTTGGCAAAAAGCAAGAGATTTAAACTAACTTTATGCTGCAGGTATTTTTTGGTAACGATACACACGAGGTGCGACAGGCCGCTTGGGCGGCTGCCCAAGCGGCCTCCATCGAGGCTCCTATGGTAGTTGCGAGCGATGGGTACGAGCCGGGGCAGTTGGCTGAGCTCGTCAGTAGCGGTTCGCTCTTTAGGGAGCAACGTACAGTTATTATTGATACCCCAACCGATGTGTTGGCCGACGAGCTGCCGCCACTACTCGATGCCATGGCCGCCAGCAGCGATACCTATATTATTATTGAGGGCGCACTGCTCGCGGCGGCTAAGAAACAATACGCCAAACACACCAAGGAGCTCAGCGAATTTAAAGCGGCTGCCGCGGAGCGCTTTAACACCTTTGCTCTGGCCGATGCACTCGCTAAGCGTAATAAAAAACAACTTTGGCTCTTGCTACAGCAAGCAACCCAAGCAGGCATTCCCCCCGAGGAAGTAGCGGGGGTGCTGTGGTGGCAACTAAAGAGTATTCGCTTAGCAGCCCTTACCAACAGTGCTAAAGAGGCCGACATGAAGGACTTTCCATACCGCAAAGCCAAACAAGCCTTGGGCACGCTACCGCTACCTGAAGCTGAACGGCTTTCGCACGAACTGCTAACTATCTACCACCAAGGTCACGCTGGGGAGGTCGAGCTGGCAACAGCGCTCGAGCAGTGGGTGCTTACTCTATAGGATTAGAGCGCTTAAGGCGATTCCGCCTGTCCTCACGAGTTACTAAATATTTTGGTCCACGTATTCCCATAATATATAAGTACTCGCGAATCTTACAGATTCTGTTCAGGTTGCCTAGTATTTTTCATACTTCAAAATACTAGGCAACCTCTTGCGAAAGTCTCCCAGACTTTCTCACCCGACGCACTCGTTCGTAAACTCACATCGTTTACGTCTCGGACAACTAAAAAACTGCCTGCAGGGGCAGTTTTTCTTCACGTTGTCCGCCCACTAGGATTCGAACCTAGGACCTTGTGGTTAAGAGCCACCTGCTCTACCAGCTGAGCTATGGGCGGGTTGGTGGCGCAAACTATACCAGCGTTAGATTGGTAAATCAACCGCAAAGGCACCCGCACCGGTGATGAGGAGTGAGCTGGCTGCAAAAAACAGTAGCGCGTAAAAAACCCGTGGTGGCAGCGCTGGGTGGGCGAGCCAGCGGCGAGTAATCATGAGGTCGAGACACATGAGCATCAGCGCTGCCGCCGCGTACTGGGTGTACCAACCGGCCAGCAGCATAAGCGCAATAATAACTTTACCAATAATCAGTGGCCACACGATGTACTGCTTTTTAATCCCAGCTACAACGAGTGAAAACTGCCCCCGACTCTGCCACAGCCGAATAGCCAAGTGCAGCAAGATAATACCCACCCCAAAGCGAAGAATAAAGAAGGCTAGTAAGGTCAACCACTGAATCGGAATCGGGTTAAGCAACATATGTAAAGTGTAGCATTTGCAGAGTAATGGGTTGATCGTATACTAGCGCGATGGCCAAAAGATTGTTTTTAAATAATATTCGCAGTGCGCATAACGTAGGTGCCATGTTTCGTACGGCTGATGGGGCCGGGGTTGAGCGCGTCTACCTCGGTGGGTACACGCCAAACCCGATCGATCGGTTTAACCGAGTGCAGCCAGAGATTATGAAAACCTCGCTCGGAGCGTGTGAGACGGTGGGGTGGGAGCACGTCAAGCGCGGCGACGAAGTCGCCGCGCTTCAGAAACTGCAAGCCGATGGCTGTACCGTTGTCGCAGTTGAGCAGACACCGGAGAGTATCTCAATGTACGACTATACCGTACCCAAAGAGGTTGTGTACGTACTCGGTAACGAAATAGATGGTGTCGAAGCAGCAATTCTAGAGATTGCCGATGTGGTTATTGAAATCCCTATGGAAGGGGCTAAAGAGTCACTCAACGTCGCCACCACTGCGGGCATCGTACTTTTTACCCGGTAGCGTTGGTAAGCGTTGCCAGTTCTTCTTGCACCACCGTCGCGTCGCTCCACGGCTCTTTGCTATTGTGTGGACCCATAATGTACGGGTCAGTCCCTTTACCAGAAATGAGCACGTACCCACTGTCGGGGCAGCGCTCGAGCGCCGTTCGAATAGCACTGCGGCGATCCATAACAATCTCGGCCTTATCCTTCGNTTCAATGCCCGCCAACATCTCCTCGACAATCTTGCGCGGGTTTTCGTCGTATGGATCTTCGTTGGTGAGAATAATCTCGCCACAGTAGCGTGCGGCAATCGCCCCCATCTCGGGCCGCTTCCAGGTATCGCGCCCGCCGCCGGTGTTGCCCAAGACACCAATAATCGGNTANTCCTTAAATGCCTCGTAGAGTTGCGTGAGTGAGTCGGGTGTGTGGGCGTAGTCGACTACAGCGGTAATGTGTCGGCCGTCGGGTAGGTCCGCGGCAAATGGTTCGACCCGGCCATGCACTGGCGGCAAATCGCGCAACGCCCGCTCGGCTGTGGCGAGCGGTACACCAAGCGCCCGGGTAACAGTAATGGCAGCCAGTGCGTTGTAGACATTAAACTTACCAATCAGGGGTACGCGGACGGTGCGCTCCTCGTCGCCGTCGGCAAAAATCAGGCTCACCCCATCGCGTTGCAAGGTATAGAGCTTTAGGTCACTAAGGGAGTAGGGAAGTTGGTGCTCGACTTTGGTCGCCAAAAAGTCGTTCCCGTGCTCATCGTCAACGTTAGCGACGATAAATCGCGGGCGCTTTTTTGAGCGGGTAAGCTGCTTCGCAATCTCGAGCTTGGCGGCCTTGTAGTTAGCAAACGAGCCGTGCGACTCAATGTGCTCGGGGGTGAGGTTGGTAAACACCAGGGCGTCGAGCTCAATAAACCGGTGTCGCGACTGTACCGCCCCTTCGCTCGTGAGCTCAACCACGGCGTGCGTGCAACCAGCGTCCACCGCCCGGCGGAAAAAGCGCTGCACAAAAAAGTGTCCTGGCTGGGTCATCTTAAAGAGGTTGCGCTCGGTGGTGTCGCCGTAGCTAAACTGAATGGTCGAGAGCGACGCAACCGTTGCGCCCTGCTCACGTAAGATGACGGCAATAAGCTCTGTCACCGTCGATTTGCCTTTGGTGCCGGTTACCCCAATTACCGTCAGTTCGTTTGAGGCATTGCCGTAACGCAGGTGGCCAACCCAGGCCCACATAAAATGGTACGGCGGGCGAACCACCCGCAGCACTGGCGCCGGAATCAGTTTCTTAATCCAGTACAGTACCGTTTGCATACGTATAGTATAACGTTAAGCAGGAGGGCCGCAAAACTTCGTTTTGCGGCCCTTGTTCAATCAATCACTTGCCAATTACATATTTAAGTATATACTTAAATATGTAATTAAATACCTATGCCTATCCAAAAAATCCTCGCTAAAAAGACCGCTTCACTCACCGATTTGCGTGACCCTAAAAAAATTATTGACACACTGGGTGACGGCAGAGTTGCTATTCTCGATCGAAATAAGGTGGTTGCGTACTTAACCCATCCCGCTGAGGAACAGAATCGTGATTACAGCTATTTACCGGAAGGTGCGGCGGTGGCAATCCTTAAGAAAAGAAAACCAGCTATACAAGGGGTGCTTGACTACCTGCAAGATAAATAACGTATGTGGTTTTTACTAACCGCACAAGACGTTATCGATTTGCATGATGAGGTACTCAACCCGGGTGAATTAGTTGGCTTGGCAAAAGATAAATCAATCGAGGCGGCTATTGGTCGGGTTGATTGGCGTATCAATTATGGCGCTGTTAACGACGAGTTCGATTTGGCTGCCGCCTACGTAGTCGCGATTGCCCAAGCGCACGCATTTAACGACGCGAATAAGCGAACTGCCTTTGCCGCCCTCGATACACTTCTAGCTGGTAATGGTATTGTCGTTACTTGGCAGGTAAAAGAAGTTGGTGACATCATCATTGACGTCGCTCAGGGCAATGTCGATGAAGACCAGTTAGCGCGGTGGCTGCGCGAGCACGTGGTGTAACTGACTGCTTAGGCCCAACAAACGGCCGGCGCCAGAGGCGCCGGCCGTTTGCGGTTAGTGGCTACGGCTAACTGCTCAAATTACGCAACGCCGTAGTCAGGGCCGTGTTAGTGTCGGTAATATCTTCAGGTAGTGCCTGCACCGCTTCGCGCGCCGCTTTTTGTGGGTAGCCGAGCGCAACCAGCGCATCAATGGTCTCTTGTTGCCAGCCGGCACTTACGCCCGCCACGACAGCCGCGCCGCTAAAGCCTCTCTCGGCAAACACGTCTTTCAGTTCGTGCACAATTTTCTCGGCTGTCTTTTTGCCAATGCCCGACATCTTGGTGAGGTAGGTCGGGTCTTCTTGCGCCACCGCGTCTTTTAAGAGGGCAATATCGGCTTGGGCCAAAATCTGCAGGGCAGATTTTGGCCCCACCTTCGGCAACCCCAAGAGAAGCTCAAAAATCTCCAGCTCGTCGCGCGTT
>PAMC01000010.1 GCA_002710785.1 bacterium | reverse complement strand
TTCTTTAATGTCAGGATTAGCAGTCGCGAACGCATGTGGGATACAGCGCGTGAGGCAGCGCGCGTGTGCGAGCCGGTATTGCCGCCGGTTACGCAACGTACATCGGTCGCCCGGGCGGCAGTGGCACATCAGAGTAAGGGGAGTGTAATGGGCTACGCCAAGCGCTACCTCTTTAAAATTTTACCTATCCTGAACCGACAGTCGGTGGCGTCGGCTGGGGAGGCGGAGCTTTGTTATCTCTGGGGCGCCTTCCCCAAAGATACTGCTCGGCCGTTTGTGGTTGAGCTTGATAATCCGTACGTCATTTCTTACTACCGACAGTGGGTGTTCCATCTACGGCGACGCGCCCTGGTACGTCATTTTGCGGCAGCTCAGGCAATTACGTTTATGTCCGAAACGGCTCGCCAACACACCCTTTCGTTGCTGGGGGACGCCGCGTCGATGGTAGCGAAAAAGTCGCGGGCGTTGTATCCATTTATGCAAAAAAACTACGAAGGCGTGGATCGGACGGACGACGGTATCACCCGGTTTTTGTTTGTTGGCCTCGGGTTTCGTCGTAAAGGCGGGCCAGAGCTGCTAGCCGCATTTTCTCGTGTGCCCGATCCTAACATTCGTCTCACGGTTATCGCACCTGTAGCAGAGGACACTGTTGCTCAGTATGCCGACGATACGCGTATTACCTTCCTGCCCCCGCAGTCACGTGCTGCACTTTTTAGTGAGCAGTATCCAACCCACGATATTTTTATCTTTCCGTCTCTTTTAGAGACATTTGGCGTGGTGCTGCTCGAGGCTCTCTCGTTTGGCCTGGGTATCATCACCACCGATGTCTATGCCACCCCGGAATTGGTGACCGATGGTCAGAATGGGCGGTTGCTGACCCACCCATTTTTATCGCGCGCTAAACTCGGCAATCTGGAGCGAGTTGATTGCATTACCGCCAAGCGTGATGCGTTGGCCCAGGAGTACCACACCCACGGTGTATACGAGACGTTAGTCAATGACCTCACTAAAGCTATCGAGCAAGCAGTACAACAAAAAACTGCGTGGCAGGCAGGTAGTCGCGCACTCTTTGACGAGCGGTTTGCGCCGGCAGTATGGGAGCGGAACCTAGCGTCAGTTATTACTCCTCAGCCTTAGCACTAGTATGGCCAACACAGCAGGTAACGTGATCTACATACTTGGCACCGGACATAGCGGTTCGACGCTTTTGGAGCGGATTCTGGCAACAGATGAGACAACCGTATCGGTTGGTGGGGTACGCTACCTCGATCGCTACTTTGCGGGGGAGTCTGGCGTGGAGACAGACGACGCTGGTCATCGTGCGACTGAGTCACCACTCTGGCGGCAGCTGGCTGCCCGGCCTGAGCGCTACCTTGCGTCGGTGCCAGCGGTGCATACGCTTAGTGCGGCCGAGAAGGTGCGGTTATTCTTGGGTCGACCACTGCAGACAGCACCAAACTTTCACTACCAGGCTTTGTACGATGATGTGCGACAGCGGGCGAAGGAGCTCGAACTACGTGCAATTAGTACCGTAATTGACTCGTCTAAGACGGTGCGGTCACTCTCGGAGATTATGAGCTCGGTGAGTGATGCGGTGTACGTCATTCACCTAACACGTGATGTGCGTGGAGTTGCTAATTCAAACCACCGACGCGGACTGGCACTTCTGACGGCGACGCGGTACTGGCTGACTGATCTTATCTATGCGCGGCTGTTTTTATGGTGGCACGTGCCCAAACAGCAACGTCTAGCGTTGCGGTACGAGGAGTTCGTTAAAGATCCAGCCTGCTGGCTGAAACAAATAAATCAGGTGTGTGGGCTATCGGTCGACCCGGAGCATTTTTTACAAGCCGTTGATCGCTTTCCGTCGTATCGATTTGCGGGCAACCAAATGCGGGCACGAGCGATTAGTACGCTAACGCTTGACGAAGCCTGGCGTCGTGAGCTGCCTCTATGGTATCGTTGGCTCGCAGCACCGTTACGTTTTTTACGACCATGAACACGTCTGAGCAACCGCTACAAATTATATACATTGCCAGTTCCTGGCGGAGTGGCTCGACCCTGCTCGATCAGGTGCTGGGCAGTTGTCCGCGTGCCTTCGGCTCAGGTGAACTTAAGAGTTTGGAGCGGTTTGCAAAAGATGATACTCGACGTGATGACCAAGGTTACTCACCTCAGGAGTCTCCCATGTGGTCGCGATTTGCTACAGCCATTAACGAGTATTTGCCACCAACGACAGATTTACACTTTCGGTTTTCGGTCTGGGAGAGACTGTACTTAATGATGACTGGTAACGCCTGGCGGGTACCCCACCGCTACCAAAACGAAAAACTCTATGCCGATGTGCAGGCTCAAGCGGCCACTGTAACAAACCAGCCCGTCCAGTACCTTATCGATTCCTCTAAGCCGCTATACCGGGTGATTGAGCTTAACGAACGGACCGATCTCGATGTATTTGTGATTCATCTCGTCCGTGATGTGCGTGGGGTGGTCTACTCCCACCAAAAGCAAACCACAAAAGTCTCTCGTGTACGCGCCGTCTGGACTTGGCTCTTAACCAACCTCGGCTTGCGCCGGTACATCGGCAAGCACTTTCCAGCAGATAAACGTCTACGAGTTCAGTACGAGGATTTAGTAGCCGATCCGGAGCGGGTTTTAGGTCAGATTCAAAACATGACGGGTCTTACAATCGACCTCTCGATACTTGCCGAGCGTATCAATACCACCCCATCGTATCGATTTTCGGGTAACCAACGCCGCCAGTCGACCTTTACCGGCTTTTTTCGTAATGAACAGTGGCGCACTGAACTGCCACGGGTGTGGCGAATACTCCTAGCCCCACTTAATTGGTTGGTCTAAGCCTGCTTACGGGCGGTCACAAAAATTCGCGAACCAGTTTTTTCTGTTCCCACTAAGCAGTAGCGTTGGTAGAGCTCAAATATCAAGCGCCGCCACCAGGCCGGCTGGACGATGAGAAGCCGATTGACGAGTAGGCGAGCGAGCGTTTTAGCAAGTACTGACTCGACGTTGAGGTATCGTACGCTCGTAATGGTAAAGTGCTCTCCCAGATACTCCTCGATCATCTCCCGGGTAAAGTGCTGGTAGTGCTTTTGGTGTGTTGGTACGTTAGTGGTGGGGGTGGTGAGGAAGAGCAGCCCGTTAGGTTTGAGGGAGGCGGCCATGTTGGCAACCATCGGTTTAATGCGGGTGGGCTCAATGTGCTCAATCGTTTCGATATAGGTGATAGCGTCGTACAGTTCGGGGTAGGGTTGCTCGATAATATCAAAGACCGCAAAGGTGCTACGAGTCGTAAAACCACGAGCAAAGTGTAAGGCCCGCTCCGAGATGTCGATGCCGTGGTAACGTATGCTACTGTCCACTTGCTCGAGCTCGTAGGCAAAGCGCCCGTCGCCGCAACCGACGTCGAGCACTGATGTAACCCCTGACTCAATGACTGCGTCGCGGACGGTCTGCATGTACCCGAGGTACATCATGGCCCACTGGAGGTGCTGGTTTGTCACAATTGCCCCCTCGTGTACTTGCGGAATAAAGTGGTAGGGGAAGTCGTACTGAGTTTCCTGTAGCTGGTCTTTTTCGTTCATGGCGACAGTGTAGCAAATAACGGCTGGTAGTTCTGGTCGACTGGGGCTTCGTGCCAGGGGATAGCCGCCAGTGGGCCGTGGTTTTTGATGTGTTGGATGCCGGCTTGCATGTGCTGAGCGGCATCTGCAAATTGTTCGTATGAGTAGTTTTCGTAGGCCTGTGGGAGTCCGCGCGGCCGTGCATTGGCCCGCTGCCATAACTCACTAGGTGATGCATCGCAATGTACGATCTGGTCAGGTTTGGGGATGTGAGTGAGGTAGTCTTGCAGCAGCGAAGAGAGGTCGTGTTGTGTGGGTCGGGCATAAAAGAGTGACACCAGGTTTTGCAAACCTAATTCATCGCCAATTACCAGTACCTGGTGTTTGTGCGCGTACGCTTTGGCTAATACGAGTGTCGGCAGTGATTGGATAAAGTGTTGCGTTAAAAAGTTTTTTTGATGGGCTGAAACCCCAAGCTGATTGACGACATGCTGTACTGTCTCGTGCAGTTGAGCGTACTCGTCTGACTGGCGCTCACCCCAAGCTCGAAGGTGGGAGTGTTGGTATCGGTGTCTCAGAAATAGGTAAGAAATACTTGCTGGTAGAAGTTTAATCCACCACGGCAGATGTGCTTTGGCAGTGTGGCAGAGCTGGTACCAAGCGGCACGTTTGGCGTCTAGTACGATCGCAGAAGAAGCTACCCACGCCTGACGCAGCGTGCTTTTACCTGATCCAGGTGGTCCGACTAATTCGATGTACGTACCTTGTTGCATAGTGTGATAATAGCAAAATACCTTTTTGCGCCATAGTTAGTTATACTGGTGGCATGAGTAAGCTACCGAACGCCGCAATTGCTGAGCAGTACAACCAGGCGATGGCCGATAAGTACCAAAATGATTACGAATTTAACCGCTGGTTTATTCGCGCCCGCAACCGTGCTGAGTACGCCATGACGTACCAGGCAATAAAACACCACCTGCAGCCACTTCGTTACACACGGTGTTTAGAGCTGGGGCCCGGTCCGGGTACTTGGACTCGTCTCTTGTACCGACACAACCCGACCGCTACGTATCAGTTGGTCGATATCTCGGAAGCCATGCGTGAGCAGTTTACCCTTGAGATGCGAACGCTCCCCAACGTTACCTACACTTTAAGTGACATTGCTCAGTTTGAATCAGCTGAACGGTTTGATATTTTCTTCTCTTCGCGGGCGATTGAGTACCTCGATGATAAACCAGCTTTTTTTGCGCAGCTTAAAACCCTCCTGAAACCAGGTAGTACCGGTGTAGTCATCACCAAAAACCCCTACCACGGCATTCGCAAGTCGAAAAAGGCCACGCACCAAGGGCAGCTGACAATCGAGACGATGCATCAGTCGCTGCGTGAACATGGTTTTACCGATATTTCGTCGTACCCAGTGGTGGTTCGTATCCCACTCATGAGCCGGCTTACGAGCGAGGTAGCAGAGTACTTTTTTAAACAGTGGTATACAGAGCCGCTGGCTCCAGCCGCCAAACACCGCTTAATTGAAAGCTACATCACCGTCTTTACTCTGGCTGAGTAGTAACTCGCTTTAGTAGAGGAGTGATGTGTGCCAGGAAGCGCTGTGGTGTCAGGTGTGCTTCGTAAAACGCCAGGGCGTGCGCTGCCATTTGCTCTCGCACGGCGGGGTTTTTGGTTACCTCAACAATACGATCTGCCAGCGCAGCAACGTCACCGGTCGGGATGACGTACCCGTTTTTGCCATTAGTGACATTACTCTGTCCACCGCTCGTATCCGTAACAATCACAGGCACCCCGCAGTTAAGTGCCTGAATTGGTGAAATCGCAAACGCTTCGTGAGCACTCGGTAAGACAAAAACGTCTGCCGCCCGGAAGTACTGTTCAACCTGAGTGGGGTCAATATCTTCGAGCCAGGTAATCTGCGCCGCGACGCCACAGGTACGTGCCAGTGCGTGGAGCTGATCCCAGTAGGCTGGCCGCGCATCTTTGCCATTGCCTATGAAGGTGAGGTGGTAGCGCTCTTGGTTAGGAAGTTGGCTGAGTGCTCGAATAAGATCGCCGTGGCGTTTGCGGCGGGAGGCGTACTTAGCAACACAGAGTATATTGATTGGTGAAGATGGATTGCTGCGACGGATAGGTATGACCGGCCAATCACTCACCAGCGGTACGTAGTGGGTGTTGGTGGCAATCTGCTCAGTATGCTCACGATTGAGTCGATTGGGAGTAATACGGACAGCCGGAGCCAGTCCCCACCAGCGGAGTAGGCGGATGGTCCAGGAGTCAGTTACCTCGAGTGGATACTGGGTATACAACAGGGTTGGCACCTGGTGTTCTTGGCAGTAGCGTAGGACCGCAAAAGAGAGCGGTAGAGTGGCTTCGCGCACAATCACAACATCTGGGTTGGTTGCCCGCAGGTAGGCAACCAGTGCCGCGCGCTTCGGCCAGGCGATGAGATTGGGCCGTACCTTGCCAGCGGTTAGTTTGAGGTATGCACTGACCGGCCAACGCCACCACCACGGTGCCGGTTGTTGCTCAGCCAAGGTTGGTGTCGCGCACGAGTAGTCTTCAACGTTTGGTTGTTGTTGGGCCACGAGGTAGCAGACCTCATGCCCGGCGTCAGTCAGGGCCTGGCACCAGGCGTGCTGGTTGGGGTGTAGACGTGGTAACACAAAGAGGATGCGCATAGTTATCGTATAGTACAGTAAGCTATTGCTAAGTGCTAGAATGCTCGTATGCGAATTCTCTACGTCGGTCGTAACAACGGAAAAGGATTGATCCGTCCCTGGCTGAAGCGTCAGCAGCGCCAGTTGCTGTTTGGCGAACAGGATGGCTTTTTTGAGGCGTCACTCTACGCTGCTGCGACAGTCCGCGAAGTGACTTGGGGCACGTTTGTTAAACGTCCTACGCTGGCTAATCAGTTTGATGCCCTGGTGGTTAACCTCAAGTGTGCCACGTTTGCCTCCGAGGCGGCGCGCAGTGCCGCGCTCAGCGGTGCCCTGGTTGCGGTGGATGTACCCAAAGCAGTATTTGTCGGTACCGCTAAAGCCAGCTACATGGTGCCACGTGAGTTGGCAGCAGTCTGTGATGTGCTGTACAAACGTGAGCCGTTTCGCGACCGAGCGCGCTACGGGCTCAGTTCAGCTGAGCAGCAAAAAATTGTCCCGACGATGATCAGCTGCCCGTTTGTGACACTCCCTAGGCCAACGGCACGCTCGCGCGCGTACTGCGTCCTGCAACGCCAGGCCATGCCGTGTGTGGCACAGACGCAGCAGTTTGATGTTGGCTTCTCTGGTGCTGTGGCCTACACCCATACGCTGCGCCAAGACGCTTGGCAGGCTGTACAGAACCTCGAGGTTTCGACCATTGGTGGTTTGCAGCCCAACCCGTACAAACGTGAGCCGCTTACTGACTCACTGGCCGGACCACGTTTGGTTGGTCGCGCTTACGAGCGAGCGCTGTGTGCCGCGTGCATTAACCTTGCTATTGACGGCATTGGCCCCTACACCTTTCGACACCAAGAGCTTCTCTACCTCGGGTCGTTTATGTTGAGTTACGCGTCGATTCGCGAGCTGGAGTTACCAATGCCGCTGCTGGAAGATAAGCACTACGCAGCCTACGAAACAACCGCTGAGCTGGTGGAGAAGGTCGAGCATTACCTCGCGCATGCATCTGATCGACAACAAATTGCCCAAGCTGGTCGCGAGCTATTTACCACTTATTACAATCCAAACAACCACGGACAACAGCTCGTGGCTGCGCTTAGAGCAGTAGCCTAACGCGTTTCGATATTGAGCTGCTTGGCGATGGTTGCAAACTGCGGTGTGGTGAAGCGGTTATTTTTAAAGTGTAAGACTTTTACGTTCTCAGGCACGGCGGTTTTTTCGTACTCGTCGATGTGCGTATTGTTGTAGACGTCTGCGTCGAGGGTGCGAATGCGTACTGGTGTGTTGTGTATGGTAATAGTGTGGGTGGCACCAATGGTGTCAAAAATGTCTGGTTGTAGACGATGGAGCCAGCGGGCAAGACTGGTTTGCTCGCTCCAGAGCTCAGTGCACTGACGAGCTTCACTAAACCACTGGTCAAAAAAGATTTGGTTGGTTTTTTGATTGCCCATAAACCACATAATGCCAGCAAACAAAAGCGCACAGCGGTTGTAGGCATAGGAATGTTTTGTTTTGGGGCGCACCGTAAAACCGACGTCGTAGCTACCGTCGAGCAACTCATCAATCCGGTCAATTAAGAAGGCATCAGCATCGATAAAGATAAACGGTCGACCAACCGTTTCGTTGTGGTGTTGCATGACGCGCAGTTTGTTTTGAATAACCACTTCAAACCGCTGTTGGCGCTCAAAACTCCGCAGGCTCTTATTAACAAAAGTGCCGGTGAAGTAGCTTTTGACAACGTCACGCAACATCCCAAGCGCCTTCATGCGCACAAACGCTCGGTCGTAGCCAACCGTGATGGGCAGGTACTCAAGCGTCCACTGGATGACGTGCACCTGTGGAGAGATAACGGTCAGCTCCGCCACAGTGCTTTGCTCTAGGCCGCAGTCGTAGACGTAGAAGTGGCTATGAGGGTAGTACTTGAGCGACTGTTTAATTGAGGTAAAGAGTGGGAGCGAGTACTTCTCATCAACCATCGCAATGAAGTCTGGCTGCACCATCGGTTCGGCATGTGACATACAGCAATACTAGCACAGTTAACACTAGGTCTCTTTTCTTGGTTTNGTGGCCAGAATGCGCTGTTTCTTCACTCCTTCGAAGATGACGCGCACCTCGCCAAAGGCTGCTTCTAGAATTGCCAGGCCATCGGTCCCTTTTCTAATGTCGATAATCAGCACTCCGTCTGGTTTAAGACTTTGCGTGACGTTAGCGAGGTACGTCTCGAGTGGGTAGTGGAAGCCCCAAGAAATAAAGGACGTGATCACGTCGTAGTGGTTTGGCTCGAAACAGTCGTACGGCTCTTCAGCCTCGTGGGTGAAGATGCGCTCGCGGGGAACACCGTTGTGTTCGAGCACTTCCCGGGTGAGCGTCTGTGAGTTGTAGTACGCTCCGCGCTCAGTAAAGCTGTAGTAAATTCGATCTTCAACTGCTGTCTTGTCGAGAAGATGAACATCAACCGCGTGGTCAAAGTGGCGGCTCATAAGTATGTCGACACCAGCCAGACCAGCGCCAATATCGAGCAGCGCAGTTGGTTGCTCTGGCAAGTGTGGGACGCAGCTGGCGAAGTCCACCGCAATGTCTTCGTTGTACGCGGCAACGAGCGCAGGTCCGTACCAGCGGGCTTTTAAGGCCACGGTCATCTTAAAGAGTACCGAGAGCCTGTCGCCGATGCGCGTGAGCAGTCGGTACCCTGTTCGGTCACCGAGGTAACTGCTGCGTTGGTAAATTAGGTACGGCAGCGCGGCAGTCGGCATATCGATCGCGGCCGGTTCTGTTGGTGGTGTGGTACTCATAGGCAGTTAGAGAATTATGGACGGCATCATACCACACCGCTGTGGCTGGGACGATTACAGAGCATAGAATCGCTACACCGGTGTACACGAAGTATTACTCAGGGGTGAGCAGCTGCTCGTCACTGCGCCGATCAAAGACGAAAAAACCGAGTAGTAAGAGGAAGCCCACCAGCTTCTTACAAACGAGCGCTATCACCGCGCCGAGCGCACCATAGAGCGGGATGAGTAGTGCGTAGAGCCCGAGCACTGTAAGCGGTAGCACAATTTGGGTGATGTACAGCGCTCGCAGGTGAGCTGTTGCGTTGACGTACTGGGTAAGCAATGTGACTGGCGTTAAAGCAATTAGCAAACTGGCTAGCTGAGCCAAGAAGACGTGCGAGAGATATTGCGGAAAAAACCAGGCAAAGACAGTAGGCATGATTAGCGCAAAACCCACGGCTGTTGGTATGGTGAGCGCAAAGTACCAGCCAATTTTGCGCAGTAGGTTTGCGCGCAAGACAGCGATGCTCCGGTTTGCCATTTTAGGCAGTGCAAGAATACCGATGTTACCGAGCGCGCTGGCCACCTCCCGAGGCAGTGAAACGGTTATCGCGTACACCGCTACCGCTGCCGGAGTCGCTAGGTACCACAGCAGTACCTTGTCGAGCTGATTGCCAGTTGCGGTAATAACACCTGCGAGTGAGAGTTGTTTGCCGTAGGGGATGGTTTCGGTATCGGTTTTTTCACTTAAAGGGAAGCGCGCAATACTGTAGCGATACAGCAGGTAATGTGAGAGGGCAGTCGCTGCTAAAAAAGTCAGGAGAATGATAAAAACATCTCGCGAGATCACGATGGCGAGTATCGTAGTTGCCACAACCACGCCGCGTCGAATGATGGCAACCAACGTGTATTGGCGGTAGTCGGTTCGGCCGTTGTGGTAGTGCATTGCTACCGCGAACGATTGGTAAAACGGAAGGGCAACTGCCAGCAGTAGGAACAAACTGGCGAGTTCTAAGTTTTCTTGCCAGGCGTAGTAGCCCGCCCCTACCACGGCCGCCGTCGAGCCAAGCAAACTCCATCGTACTCGCGTTTTTATGGCAGCTGGGATAATGCCTGAAGTGCCGCGTGCGACCGCTCGAACAATAGCGGTACTCATGCCAGGTAGTGAGCTGATGGCGAGAATGCCGAGTACAGCGGTCATGAAGCGGTACTGACCGTACGCCTCGGGGTCGAGTACGTTAGCAAAAACCCATACGAGCGCAAGCGATAAGAGAAATACGGTGCCCTGAGCGACAAACAGCCAGCCCCCACCGCGCAGAATGTAGCGAATGTCGGTTTTTGTCGTGCGCTGCAGGAAATTGAGAAACGTATCCATGTATGCACCCATCATACCGTACCTGTAACTACTAGCGAACACAGATAGTTGTCGCGTACCGTTCGTACTGCTTGTGGTATAAATAGGCTGCTACACAACAGGTTATGTTGAATACACTCATAAATGGAATCACCAGAGTGCTGCGACACCCCCGGCCATTTCGGTTTTTACTTAGCCGCCTCAGTTTGCGNGGCGGCTGGTCGCTGCCGGGTAGCGCGGTGGTCAGTCTGNCGCACCAGGTGCGCGTCCGCCTGCGGCCGACGCCGATCGCTCATCAGTTTTGGTTGCGCCGCACTCCCGACGATACACTCGTGACAATTTTTACCGATTTAATTAACGAGGGTGATACCGTACTAGATATTGGCGCTAACATTGGCACGCACACCTTGCTGGCGAGTAAGATAGCCGCACATGGCCGTGTGCTTGCTTGCGAGCCGGGCTTTCCGCCATACCAGTATCTATTAGAAAATATCAGCGATAATCAGTGCACGAACGTCATACCGCTCTGTGTAGCTGTTAGTGAAGTAAACGGCAGCGCTGCCTTTGCGCAGGAACACCGTTCACACGAGCAGAGCCACCTGGTGCCCACCAACACTACTGAGTCGACAAATGGCTACGATGCTGTGCCGGTGGCCACCATGCGTCTCGATACGCTGCTTACGTGGCAGGGTGTATCTGAGGTACATTTCCTTAAGCTCGACGTTGAGGGAGCTGAGCTTTCGGTTTTGCGCTCATTAGGTGATNGCTTACGCGATGTGCAAACCATCTACTTTGAACATGCCGAGCATAACTATCANCGGTACGGGTACAAAAAAGAAGCTGTGTGTGATTTCNTAACGTCCGCTGGGTACACGCTCTACGTACCTTCGGTGACGGCTGGTCGATTAGAACTGCAGCCGTATAGTGCATCATTCCCGGGCAAAAATGTAGTGGCCAAGCGGGTGGTGTAGGGTCGGGACCCACTCCACACCGAGTCATTTGACTGTGATACACTAGCTCGCAATTATGCTTCGCCGCTTCGCCCTACAAACCTCTGAGCGCATCTTTCGCACCTGCGGCATTGTCTTGCGTCCTGCTTGGCTCCAGCGTGCGCTTCGCCGATGTGGAGTGCGGTTGCCGTACCGGTACGCTAAGCACTTAGCGTACGGTGGGCTGGTTGATTTTACGGTGGCTGATCGGACACTTACCATGCAGTCGCACAACACCCCGATTGAGATCACCATTTTTTGGAAGGGGTTGTTCTCAGGTCGTGAAGGAGCAGAGCTGCGTGTTTGGAGCATGCTCACTGAACACGTACCAGCTATCTTTGATATCGGTGCCAACACTGGCGTGTACAGCTTAGTCGCCGCTGCACGTGATCGTAATACCGTGCACGCATTTGAGCCGGTTCCTGGTGTGGCCGACATGCTGCGCTTCAACCAGAGTCAAAACCAACTTACCAACGTGACCGTGCATGAGTCTGTGGTGAGCGATACAAACGGTACGGCAACCCTGTACGTGCCGAGCACTGGTTGGGTTGATGTGGCCTCGCTCAAGAAGTCGTTTGCGGAGCGCCACGCCCGCGACCAAGCTCCGGAAGCGATAACCGTGCCGGCGGTAACGTTTGACTCGTTTATCACACGGCAATCCATCGATGATCCGCTCCTCCTCTGCAAAGTGGACGTTGAAGGAGCTGAGCCGCAGGTACTGCAAGGTATGACAGAGACGCTGGCTAAGTACCGCGTGGTACTCTTGATCGAAATTCTCGACGAAACTGCCTGGCACGATATTTGGCAGATACTGCCCGCGGGGTACACCTGCTTGGGTGTTGTGGCGAAAGCTCCGTATGTCGTGCCTACTCAGGCGTACGATGCAGCGATCACCAATTATTTGATATTCCCGCACGCGAAAAACGATACGGTATCGGCGTGGCTCGCGGCTGCGTAAGCCTGCTGTGGTACGATACTGGGCGCACACACAACTATCATCTAAGTCAGACAGTTTAAGTGACGGTATGACAGCAACATCGAACTATTCCATTGAAAGCACGTTGGCACTAAAACGCTTTAACTTAAAAGATCGTCAATTGTTTGATCTNGAACTCTTGATGGTCGGCGGTTTTGCGCCATTGNCNGGGTTTATGGGNGAGNCNGACTACAACTCNGTAGTTAGCGATATGCGTCTCTCAGACGGTGCGCTCTGGCCAGTGCCAGTGGTGCTCGATGTGCCCGATAGTATGGACGCTGCGGTGGGGGAGGATATTGTGCTTTGCGACCCGTACGGCAACCCGTTGGCCGTTATGGCGGTCGAGTCTCGTTGGCAGCCAGAGAAACACGTCGAAGCCAAAGCGGTGTACGGCACGGAGGACATGGCCCACCCAGGCGTGCGTTACCTCATGAACCAGATGCACGATACGTACCTTGGCGGTACGATTCACCGTTTGCAGCTCGAGGCTCGACACGACTTTAAGGACTTTCGATACACTCCGGCTGAGCTCAAAGCCGAATTTAAGAAACGTGGCTGGGAGCAGGTGGTGGCGTTTCAGACACGCAATCCTATGCACCGCGTCCACTTTGAGCTCGTGAAGCGCGCACACGAGAAGACTGGAGCACCGGTCTTGGTCCACCCGGTGGTGGGCATGACACGCGAAGGCGACATCGACTACATTACTCGGGTCCGTACCTACCAAGTAGTGTGCGACCTCTACGGTAAAGACTTCACGATGCTTGCTCTGCTGCCGCTGGCGATGCGTATGGCAGGTCCGCGTGAAGCACTCTGGCATATGCTCGTGCGAAAAAACTACGGTGCCACACACTTTATTGTTGGTCGTGACCACGCGGGGCCGGGTACAGATAGTAACGGAGAACCTTTTTATGGTCCGTACGAGGCACGCGACCTGGCCGAGCAGTACGCCACTGAGGTTGGCATCACGATTGTACCGAGTGACGAGTTGGCGTACTCCGAAATGCAAGAAGCGTACGTCAGCACGAATGATCTTAAAGATGGTGAAGAAACATTGTCGATTTCTGGTACCGAATTTCGNCGTCGCCTTTTTGCNGGCGAGGCCATTCCCGAGTGGTTCTCATTCCCCGAGAGTATCACTGCGCTATCNGTTGGGGTTACCAAACAACGCCGCCGCGGCGTCACCCTCTTTTTTACCGGCCTGCCAGGAGCTGGCAAGTCGACGATTGCGAACATTGTGGCAACCAAGCTGCTTGAGATTCAAGATCGCGAGGTTACCTTTTTGGATGGCGACGTCATCCGCAACCACTTAACCTCTGAGCTCGGTTTCTCTAAGGAGCACCGCGACCTCAACGTCGCACGGGTTGGCTACGTAGCTAGCGAGATTACCAAGCACGGTGGTATTGCTATCTGCTCGCTTGTGTCGCCGTACCGCCAAGCNCGAGATAAGGCGCGTGAGCAGGTTGAGCANTACGGACGTTTTGTTGAGGTNCACGTCGCCACTCCAGTTGAGGTGTGCGAGAAGCGTGACGTTAAAGGGATGTACAAGCAGGCGCGACAAGGACTGATCAAGAACTTCACTGGTGTCGACGATCCCTACGAAGTACCCGAGCACGCTGAGATTGTCCTCGCGGCGGGNGAGGGNACGCCTGAGGAACACGCNCAGNCCGTCATCAATTATTTGGAAACCTCTGGCGCACTGCTGCGGCTGTAACGAGTGTTGAGTGCTAGTTTATCCCTGTTGCTTACCGCTGCTCCGATCTCTAGTTGCCGTAACGGTCTGGGTAACCGCTGCTGATTTGCGTATGGCGTCGGTATAATAGTGCTATGTCTGAGGAGAAGTCCACGGCGCAAGAAACAACGCTCAAAGAGCAGGTGAGTGCGGCACTAGCTGGAACCGACACCACTGCACACCCTACTGATCAGGTGACCGTAGAGGCGGCTCGTGCTGCTGAACCCATTCGACAGTCTGCTACTCAGCGTACATCGGTACGGATGTTGTTTGTGACCACTGACACCGACGTTCTCACCCCAGGTACCCCAATGCAACAGCACTACGCCGATCTGGCTCAGTTTGTCGGCGAGGTACACATTATGGTTATCACTACAGGACGCACGCANGCGAAGATTGAGCGGCCGATGGGGAATGTGTGGCTGTACCACGTCTCTGGCCGACACCTCTATGAACAAGTGTGGCAAGCTCGAGCCACTGCTCGGCAACACTTGCGATTTAATGGGGTTGTCCAGCCGGATGTGATTGTTGCTACTGATCCGTTTGTATCTGGTGCAGCGGCTTGGCTGATTGCCCGCTCACTGCGACGTCCGTGGCAGGTGCACCTACGGGAAAATATCTATACCCTCGAATGGCTAGCAAAAGCCAAAGAAAATAAAAGACAAAAGCGTATAGCCCGATTTGTGCTCCGGCGTGCTCGTAGCGTTCGCGTTAGTACTGAGCAGATTAAAACTGCACTCAAAACGCACGTCGGTGCCATCTCCGACGTAGCGCTCTTGCCACACTTGTTTAATCTCTCCGCGTATCGCCAGCCGCCACGTAGCGATGTGCACGAGCAGTACCCACAGTACACATTCATTATGCTCGCTGAGGGGGAGCTGGCAGCTGAGAGTACGTTGCACTCAGTATTTGCCGCGACCCACCAGTTACTAAAAAACAGCAAAGTCGGCTTACTTATTCGCGGTGACGGGCGCGCCAAGGCCCTCTTTACCGAAAAAGCTACGCTCCTGGGGATTCTCGAGCAGGTGGTGTTTGTCGGCAAAGAAACCGATGCGGTACCGCACTACCAGACTGCCGACGTCCTCGTAGAGGCTGGTACCGACGCAGATGGTGACGAGCATGTACTGCGAGCTATTGCTGCCTCGACACCAGTCGTCGCGTACCGTAACGATTTTCGCGCTGGAGTAATTGTCGATGGAGAGTCAGGATTTCTTTGCGAACCAGGCGATTCGTATACGCTCGGTATGCGCATTCGCACGTTGCTCAATGACAGCGCGCGTCGTAAGCAGTTTGCCATGCGTGCCAAAAACGTTGCTCAGGACCAGCTACACGAGGACGTGGGCACCTACTACCAGGCGTACCGTGACACCATAGCCAGCGTTATTGGCCAGTCTGACAGCGCGGGGNAGTGTGCTATAGTGAGCGACATTAGACATTTAGGTAGCACTCCTATGAAAGACGTTTGGCAGTTGGTGGTATTTGGTGGTATCGGCGCAGTCCTATTTTTACCACTGGTGGTAAGCGACAGCATGTTTTTTCCGTTTATTACCGGAAAAAACTTTGGTTTTCGCATTATAGTTGAAATAACGTTAGCTGCGTGGATTCTTCTGGCGCTCTACGAACCAGCATATCGACCTCGCTTCTCGTGGCTGCTACCGAGTATGGGAGCGCTGTTAGTGGTGATGTTCCTAGCCAACATCTTGGGTGAGTACGCTCCAAAGAGCTTCTGGAGTAACTACGAGCGTATGGACGGATACGTTACGCTCGTTCACTTTGCTGCCTACTTTCTGATTCTCGGGAGCGTTCTCTCGCATCGCACCATATCGTTTTTTGGCCAGCAGGCGACTCCCTGGTTTGTCTTCATGTTGACCGCGTTGGTCGCAGCGGTATGTGTGTCCTTCACTGCCTTCCAACAGCTTGCGGGTACCCTCGAGACCACCATGGGGTGGCGTATTAACGGTACACTCGGAAACGCGTCGTACATGGCCATTTACATGCTTTTTAACGTGTTTGTAGCGCTGTGGGTGGCGCTCCACAGCCGCCAAACCTGGTTGCGGGTAACCGGCATCGCCCTGGCCGCCCTGTTTGTCTTTCTACTCTTACAGACCGCAACCCGCGGTACCATTCTTGGGTTAACGGGTGGCACATTCTTAGGTGCCCTTTACATCGCTATTTTTAACACACAGTTCCCGCGCATCCGTAAGGTGGCAATTGCAATGGTGGTGACGGTTACCATCCTAGTGAGCGCGCTCATCATATTTCGGGAAAGTGACGTCGTTAAAGGCAACATTATTCTTAACCGGGCCACCAAGGTAAACCTGGCCGAGCTCGACCTGCGTATCACTATCTGGAACATGGGGCTTGAAGGCATCGCTGAGCGACCATTGCTCGGGTGGGGTCAAGGCAACTTCAACTACATCTTTAACGAACAGTACGATCCGAGCATCGCTGGTCGTGCTGAGGAGTGGTACGACCGTGGTCACAACATTTTTGTCGATTGGCTTTCAGCTGGAGGTATTCTCGGACTTATTGCGTACCTAAGCGTCTGGGCCGCAGCTGCGTACTACGTGCTCGTCGCTCCACATAGGAAACGATCAGACACCGCCTTTTCCGTTACCGAGCGAGGACTCCTCCTTGGTATTTTCTCGGGTTACTTCATCCATAATTTGGTGGTGTTTGACAACATCGTCAGCTACATTTTCTTCGCGATTATTCTTGCGCTGGTGCATAGCCGCGTGAGCGAGTCGAGTCAGCCGTGGCCTGCTCGCTCGTACGATGCAGCGCTCATTACCAATGTTGTGACACCAGTTGTGCTAATAGTGACCGCGCT
Source organism: bacterium (assembly GCA_002710785.1). Lineage (GTDB taxonomy): Bacteria > Patescibacteriota > Minisyncoccia > Phycocordibacterales > UBA918 > OLB19. The sequence continues at coordinate 33,167 of PAMC01000010.1, read as the reverse complement.
CACGGTGTACTTTGTCAACGTGCCGAGCATACAAGCAGCGCAGGACATTATTGATGCCTACCGCGCGCAGCAACCGTCTGAGCGGCTGGAGGCGTTNCNNCGNGCTTTCGCTCGCGAAGGACTCGCGCAACAAGAGCTAACCGAACAGCTTACCCAGCAAGCGATGCAACTCTCGAGCAACCGCTCGGTCGACGAGGCGACGCAGCAAGCGTTTCTGGCCGAAGCCGAATCGCGTCTCTTAACGTTGCTAGCAGAGAAACCTGGTGATGCACGCATTCATGTGTTTGCTGCAAGTTTTTATCGAGCCGTTGGCAATATTGCCCAAGCTCGAGAACAAGCAGCACTNGCTCGCCAGTTTACCCCNGAGAAACCTTCAGCGCTGCTCGAGCAAGGGTTTGTGGAGTACCAGGCTAATAACCTCGACGGTATGCTGGAGTACTTTGCTGGTGCGTACGAGCTAAATCCTAACAATCGCCAAGCGCAAGTAACCTACGCAGCTGGCTTGCTTTTGGCCGGCGCGCAAGAGTCGGTGTGGCGCGAGGTGCTTNGTAGCGAGGTTGCGTACCAGGAGTTTTTACTCGACCGCTTAACCATGATGGCAGCCAACCAAACCGAGAACTACTCGCTGCTCGAAGACATATTTGCTTTGCAGGTTGATCGGAATCCAGCTAACGCACAGAGCTGGATAAGCTTAGCGTTTGCGCAGTACCGTCAGGGCGATGTGCCGGCGGCTATTGCAACCCTAGAGGAAACAGCCCTCGCTATCCCAGAAGTTGCATCGGCTACCGAATGTTTCGCTGAGAATATTGCTGCTGGTCGCGAACCACAAGAAGGTTGTTAGCATGCTCGCAGGGTACACGGGTAACGAACCACTCGCCGCACACACCACCTTAAAGGTTGGTGGCGCGGCCACCTACTTTGCCATTGCGAACAGCGAAGCAAAGCTGCGTGGGCTGCTCGCTACCGCCAACGAGGCCGGGGAGCCAGTCACTATGCTTGGTGGTGGGAGTAACGTCCTGGTGGCTGACACCGGCATACCTGGCTGCGTCATTAAAAATGCCATTACTGGTTGGCAAGCAGCTGAGGATAATGGGCAGGTTNANCTAACCGTTGGTGCTGGTGAAGTGTTTGATGCGGTGGTTGAGAAGACAGTGGCGGCTGGGTGGTGGGGACTCGAAAATCTCTCGCACATTCCCGGTAGCGTTGGTGCGACGCCGATTCAAAACGTTGGTGCCTACGGCACTGAGGTGGCTGATTGTATCGTGAGTGTTACCGCAATACATCGCGACACTCTCGAGTCACGCACTTTCACCAATACGGAATGCCAGTTTGGCTACCGTGACTCATGGTTTAAGAGTGAGGCCGGCCGCGCTTGGGTGATCACCGGCGTTACCTTTGCGCTCAGTGCCACACCCAAGCCAAACCTCTCGTACCGCGATCTTACTGAGCGCTTCTCTGGCAGCACACCAACGGTCGAGGAAGTGCGTGCGGCCGTTATTGCTATTCGATCGCAGAAATTTCCCGACTGGCACACGGTTGGCACCGCCGGTTCGTTTTTTAAGAACCCCATCATTAGCCAAACGCACTTTGCTAAATTACAAGCGCGGTACCCCGAGTTGCCGGGTTTTCCGACCGACTCGGGTGGCGTCAAAGTGCCGCTCGGGTGGATTCTCGATAAGGTGTGCCATCTCCGAGGAGTGAGTGATGGGCCGGTTGGCACGTACCAAGGCCAGGCGCTGGTGTTGGTTAATACCGGTGACGCAAGTGCCACTAACGTTACTCGGTTTGCAAAGAAAATTGTGGCTGCCGTGCACGCCGCCACAGACATTACGATTGACTGGGAGGTCACACTACTTGGTTAGAACCCATATCTCCAAAAACCACCAGACTGAGCCGTATTACAAACTCGGTTACAACCGAGTTTGTAATACGGCTGGTGTGGCTACCCACATCGCCAAAATCGGTCTACTAAACGACGCTTCGTCTCCACTGAACATTGGTTCAGTGGAGACTCCAGCTTGTTTCCCGCCTCGATTTTGACAATGTGACCTAGCCATTTTTAGTGAGATGGGTTCTGCAAAACTGGTGTCAGAAAGCGCAAAAATGCCCCTGTGAGGCATTTTTGCGCTTCGCTGGCCCACTGCGTTAATCGTGGTATGATAGCGACATTATGTCTTTTCTGGATAGATTTTTTGGACCGACGTACGAAAAAGAACTCAAACACATCACTCCACTAGTAGCCACCATCAACGACTTGGAGGACAGCACTGCTGCCTTGTCTGATGAGGCGCTGCGCGACAAGAGTGAAGAATTTAAAGCCCGTTTGGCTGATGGTACAACCCTCGAGGACATTCTGCCCGAGGCGTTTGCCTGTGTGCGCGAAGCTGCCAAGCGAACGCTCGGATTGCGCCACTACGACGTGCAGCTAATTGGCGGGGTGTTACTACACAACGGTCGCATTACCGAGATGCGTACTGGTGAGGGTAAGACTTTGGTTGGAACCCTGCCGGCGTACCTCAATGCGCTCACCGGAGACGGGGTGCATGTGGTAACTGTTAACGACTACCTCTCGCGACGCGACGCGGTATGGATGGGGCAGGTGTACCATGCGCTCGGACTAACCACCGGTATCATCAACCACCAAGCATCCTACCGCTACGACCCAGAAGCCGGCGACGATCGCGAGCGAGACGAGCACGGCGCTTACAAAGTGGCCGACGCGTTTCTCGCCCCCTGCAGCCGAGCCGAGGCCTACGCGGCTGATATCACTTACGGCACCAACAACGAATTTGGCTTTGATTACCTACGCGACAACATCGAATTCGATCAAGCAAATTTACGCCAACGCGAACACGCGTACGCCATTGTCGACGAGATCGACTCGATCCTTATCGACGAGGCGCGTACGCCGCTCATTATTTCTGCGCCGGCGGCGGCCGGAGAGGATCTCTACGGCCGGTTTGCTAGTATCGCAACAAGCCTTAAACCCGAAGAGCACTTCACCGTTGACGAGAAGCTCAAGAGCATTGAGTTAACCGATGCTGGCATCGAAGCGGCTGAGCGGTCGCTCGGAGTCGACAATATTTACACCGACGCCGGCATCAAGTACGTCCACCACTTAGAAACTGCGGTCAAAGCCAAGGCGCTCTACACCCGCGATAAGGAATACGTTGTGCGCGAGAATGAGGTGGTTATTGTCGATGAGTTTACCGGCCGCCTGCAACCGGGTCGACGCTGGTCTGACGGCCTGCACCAAGCTATCGAAGCCAAGGAGGGGGTGGCTGTCCAGCAGGAGAGCCGCACCTACGCGTCGGTGACGTACCAAAACTACTTCCGTCAGTACACCAAGTTGGCGGGTATGACCGGTACAGCCCTAACCTCACAAGAAGAATTTTACAGCGTGTACGGCCTCGACGTGGTGCCTGTGCCAACCAATAAGCCAGTTGCTCGGGTCGACCACAACGACCTCATCTTCCAGACTGAAACGGGCAAATTCCAGGCGATTATTGCTCGGGTGCGCGAAGTCCATGAGACGGGTCAGCCGATTCTCATCGGTACGGCTTCTATCGAAAAGAACGAAGAGCTCAGCGCTGCCCTCAGCCAAGCCAACGTCGCGCACCAAATGCTTAACGCCAAAAACCACGAGCATGAGGGTGAGATTATTGCCGCTGCCGGTCGCAAGGGTGCGGTGACGCTCGCAACCAATATGGCTGGTCGTGGTGTCGACATTAAGCTTGGCGGGCCCGACGCCACGACAGAACAAACTGAAGAAATTCGCCAACTCGGCGGCCTCTTCGTGTTAGGTACCGAGCGTCACGAGGCTCGGCGCATCGACAACCAGCTGCGCGGTCGCTCTGGTCGCCAGGGTGACCCGGGTACCACCCAGTTCTTTGTCTCTATGGAAGACAATCTCATGCGCGTCTTCGGTGGCGAGCGCATCAAAAATCTCATGGGCACCTTCCGCATTCCCGAAGATCAGCCAATCGAGAACCGCATGATCACCCGCCAACTCGAAACGGCGCAGACGCGCATTGAGGGTTTCCATTTCGACGCCCGTAAGCAGGTGCTCGCGTACGACGATGTCTTAAACAAGCAGCGTCAGGCTATCTACCACCGCCGGCGCAAATTACTCATGGGAGATGTCGACGAGCTTGACGTATTTGTGAGCGAGCTGATTACTGTACACCCCGAGGCAACCGAAGCACTGGCGGCCAAGGAGGTAGAATTTGGCCGCGAGGCATGGCAGACGTTGCTGCAAAAGCTCGTGCTGCAGATTACCGACTCTATCTGGGTCGAGCACCTCGAGGTTATGCAGTACACCCGCTCGAGTGTAAACTTGCGCGCCTACGGCCAGCGCGATCCCCTCAATGAGTATCGTAAGGAAGGGAAGCGACTGTTTAGCGAGCTCCAGGCGTCGATTCTGGCCCGCGTAGCAGAAGCGGTACCACACGTACAACCACAGGCCGTCGAGGCCGAAACGGCCGAGCAAAAGAAGATTGCCGCTGCGGCCGAAGAGCAGGGAGGTAGCAGCGCGTCCTCGGCGGCTAGTCGCCAGCCACGGCAGCGCATTGCGGCAGATCAGCCTGGCCGCAACGAGTTTGTCACGATTAGCGATGGCACCAAAGAGGAGACCATGAAGTTTAAAAAAGCCGAGCCGCTACTCGCTTCTGGCGAGTGGCAGCTAGTCCAAAAATAATCTATGCACATTTCTGTTGTGCTCGGCACTGCCCGAGTTAGTAATCAATCGGAACACGTCGCACAGGCGATCGTCACTGCGCTTAAAGCTCACACTAACGCCGTCTCGCTCGTACCGGTTGTTGAGCACGTATCGAGCGCAGTCACCGTACCACCGTGGGGCGAAGGGGGCGCCGATACCGTACCAACCGAATGGAAAGCGATTGTCGAGAAGACCGACGCCTTTGTATTTGTACTCCCCGAGTACAACCACAGTTTTCCCGGTGAGTGGAAGCTCCTGATGGACTCGCTGTTTGGCGAGTATAAGGGTAAACGAGCGTACGTTGCCGCTGTTGGCGGCGGCCAGTTTGCCGGCGCCCGCGTAATGGAGCACGTCATGCCGGTCTTGGTTAATTTTCAGTTTAGTGTTGGCAACGATCGCCTCCACATTGCCAACGCCAGCAAGGTGTTCGATAGAAAAGGCACACTGACCGACGACGCTACCCGTGATCGAATCGAGAAATTTGCGTCTGCGATTACAACCGGGTAAGCTAGTACCACTATGATTCACTTACTCTCACGACTATTCCTAGGTGCGTTTGCCTTACTTCTTACCGCCTACCTGGTTACCGGTATTACCGTCGACGGCCTCTATGTCGCGCTTATTACGGCTGCGATTCTTGGCATCTTACACGCGGTGGTGCGGCCAATTCTGTTTGTCCTGACGCTTCCCATTACCATCATTACACTCGGACTCTTTCACTTTGTCATAAACGCAGCTTTGTTTATGTTCGCTGCGTCGTTTATAGAAGGATTCAGCGTTAGTTCGTTTTGGACAGCCCTCCTAGGCTCACTCATTGTTTCGATACTAAACACCATTGGCTCACGCCTTTTGCGCTAATATATAACCACCACAAACAACTCACATCTAACTATCATATATGATAGTTAGATGTGAGTTGTTATTGCTTTTTGAGTTCATCGATCAAATTAAACAGGAGAAAGTGGGCTGGGTAGTTCTTTCGCAATCGTGCCAAGCTTAGCGGAGCGTGTAAAGCTCTCCCTCTAGGACGCTGTGGTTGGCTAGATTGTGTCGTCCGATTTCGATAAAAGTCTCGATATTTCTTCGGAAGATTCTCAACCCATTTACGTACGACACTGAGCATGTTTGGACTGACGTGTAATAACTCTTTAATTTCCGCTCCCGAGTAGCCCTCAAGGTACAGTCGTGCCATAAGGAGGCGACGTCCCACCGCTTGACGCTCTGCATCGGTGAGCACATTGTCAATAAACTGTGTAATAGCCTCTGGGCCGTTATATTGCCGCGAGACTTCTGCTAAGGTGTTGGCAATTAATTTCTTCTCTGTTTGTGATTTTAATTCTTTCATAATCATAGTCATACTATCATATATGATAGTATGACTGTGATGGCCTGAGATTTGAGGGGCGGATAGATGGCTTCAGAAGGTTGATGGTTTCAAGAAATTGATGATTTTGGGAGGTTAATGGTTTCAAGATACTAAATGTGGTAGGGTAGAAGCCATATTTTGAGGGTTTTACACGTGTGTATGGCGAAATTTGTTGATCAACTAAATATTCACGCAAAAGCTGGCGACGGAGGCGACGGCGTTGTTCGCTGGTTGCGCACGAAGTATAACCCCAAAGGTGGTCCGGCTGGAGGTAACGGTGGTCGCGGCGGCGACGTCTACATGCGGGCGGTACGCGACCGTAACCAACTGGCGAAATACACCGGCAAGAAGGAGTTTATCGCTGAATCAGGACAACCAGGTGCTGGCAATAGTCTCTACGGCAAACACGGTGAGGATCTCTACATCGATGTACCCGTTGGCTCGGTTGTTACCGACAAAGCGCACGACCGCACGTTCGAACTCTTTACCGAAGGTGAGACCGTTAAGGTACTCATTGGTGGCGCTGGCGGTCTGGGTAACGAGTACTTCAAGTCATCAACCAATCAAGCGCCACAGCAGGCAACCGACGGCAAGCCGGGTGAGGCTGCCGACTTCACGGTGGCGGTGACGCTTATTGTCGACGTCGGATTAATTGGTCTACCAAACGCTGGTAAGTCGACGCTCCTTAATACACTCACTAATGCTCAGTCGCAGGTTGGCGCGTACCCGTTTACCACCCTCGAACCACACCTTGGCGACCTCTACGGGTACCTCTTGGCGGACATTCCTGGCCTTATCGAGGGAGCAGCCGTGGGGAAGGGGCTCGGCCACACCTTCTTGCGCCACGTTACGCGCACCAAAATGCTCCTTCATCTAGTCTCTCTGGAGCACGAAAACCCGTTGGAGGTCTACGAAACAGTTAGAAATGAACTTAGTGCTTATGATAAAACGCTGGCCGAAAAAGAAGAATGGATTATTTTAAGCAAAAAAGATCTATATAGTAAGCCAGATACTAGGGAAGTAAAGAAAATGTTTGACAATTACAATAAACGTGTGTTTGTCATATCAGAAAACGATAGTAAAAGTATAAAAACCCTCTCGAACGCGCTTGTGAAGCACGTAACAGCCTCGTAAAATACCTACATATGAGTGAATACACCACGACAATCGGCATTGAAGTACACGCCGAATTAACCACAAACTCAAAAATGTTTTGTGGTTGTAAGAACGATCCGCATGCTGCCGAGGCGAACACACACGTTTGTCCGGTCTGTATGGCACACCCAGGCACACTGCCGACCGTAAACGAAGCAGCGATAAAGAAAGTTCGGTTGGTGGGTGAAGCGATCGGGGCCACCCTGACCGACTTTAGTGAGTTTGACCGAAAGAATTACTTCTACCCAGACATCCCGAAGGCCTACCAGATCAGTCAGTACGCGTACCCGCTCGTCACCGGTGGAGAAATTGCTGGAGTAGCAATCACGCGGATTCATCTTGAGGAAGACACCGCTCGCTCACAGCACGATCAGGGTGCGGGTAGCCTCGTTGACTTCAACCGAGCTGGGGTACCACTTATGGAACTTGTCACTGAGCCGGTCGTCCATAGTGCAGAAGAGGCGGGACAGTTCGCTCGTGAGCTGCAATTGCTCCTGCGCACTCTCGGTGTCTCACACGCCAACATGGAAAAAGGGGAGATGCGCGTTGAGGCTAATATCTCTGTAAGCAAGAGCGATGAGCTGGGCACCAAAGTGGAAGTCAAAAACCTTAACTCCTTTAAGACGATGGAAGCAGCTATTGCATTTGAGACCAAGCGACAAATCGAACTTCTAGAGTCAGGTAGGGATGTTACGCAAGAGACAAGGGGTTGGGACGAAGCAAAAAGCAAGACCTTTAGTCAACGCAGCAAAGAATCAGCCAACGATTATCGGTACTTCCCAGACCCAGATATTCCTAAGTATGAGTTCAAAAATGTAGAGGAAATGACTAGTTCTCGGCTAGCCGAGAACATGCCTGTTTTACCTCATCAAATTAGAAATAAATACCGAGATCTCGGTATTTTGAAAGAACAGTCTGAGGTGATTCTGCAAAGCAGTCGGCTGCAACCATACTTCTGGTCGGTGGTAGATGAGATGGGTTCAGGCGATGCAGAAGCAGTTCGTTTGGCAGCAAACTACGTTTCTTCTGATGTCCTCAGCCTTTTGCAGCAAGACACTGAGGCAAGCCTTTCGAGTGAGACTGTACCACAGTACGTCTCTTTAATTGAGCTCTTGGCTGCGGGTACGATTAACTCTCGCACGGCCAAAGACCTCCTGCCCGAGGTGGTGTTTGATGGCATTGATCCGGAAGTAGTAGCAAAAGAACGTGGTTTAACGCAACAGAATTCCGCAGGGTCTTTACAGCCGTTGGTGGAGCAGATTATTACTGAGAATGAATCAGTCGTTAGTGACGTCAAAACAGGTAATGAAAAAGCGATAAAATTCCTGGTTGGCCAAGGTATGAAGTTATCGAAAGGCACAGCCAACCCACAGCTACTGGAGCAATTGCTTAAAGATTCTATAGCATAAACGCTATATAGGTCCATAAACGGAAGATCTCGTTTTCACCAGCCTCACTGGCTGGTGTGTTTTGTTCGTGTGGTATACTAACACGCAGCTATGAAGGAGCTGGTGATTGATGGCAAGAAATACCAAAAAGCCACTGAAGTTGCTAGACATCTCGGATACACGAGTGACTACGTCGGGCAGCTTTGTCGGGCGGGTAAGGTAGAAGCACAGCAGATTGGTCGCAGCTGGTACGTGGTGCCTGAAACTATTCACGCACATAAGAAAACTCGCTATCGCTCCAACCAAGCCAAGAGCAAGGCGGCCATCGCCGAGTACCGGCAGGCGACAGCAGGGCAAGGGGCGCTCACTCGTGCGTCAGCTCCTGGTACCCGACACATTCCGGTTCACCACTACGAGTCGGATGACGCCGACCTTTTTCCGTCTCTTGGCGGTACAGTAAGCGGGCAGCAGCAGGCCAGGCCGCAACCGGCTAGTCAACCAACCACTACTGCAAGGCCAGAGGCTCCTCCCGCAGCACCGACACTGGTACGGGTAAAAACTGCCAGTAAAGCCAATAAATTTAAGCCCGCAGAGAAGCAGACGGTTACCTTCAAGGGGCGCCTAACGGTCGGGACAGCTGAGGAAAATGAGCCTATCAAAGAAAAAACCAGTACTACCAAGAAAAGTGTCAGCGCACTTAAGGGCAGTGAGATAGAACCCCATCCATCTTTCCGCGAACGAGTAGAGCTCACATCTCCAGCGACGGAGTCTGAGCCAAAAGCCGTACCCATTACACACCGAACACGACATCAGAAGCGCTGGAGTATGCGCAGAGCATTGCGCTGGCTATCAGGCACGGCACTGGTACTCGCGGCCGCCTTTTTGCTTCTCAGTGTGCGTACTGAGTACCAATATAGTGAAGGCAACCTGACTCGTTCACTCACCATTAACACGACTCATATTACCAATTATATCAATGAAAATATAGTTATCTTGTTTAAACTATAAAATATAATCAGAGGCTAAAAAGTTTAATTAAGCAAAATTGCCGTTACGGGTACCTCGACTCCACTTCAGTGCCAGACCAGCTGTGTCTGGTGAATACATTCGGATATTTCTAGAAATCAGCTCAATTAAACGCAATTTTTAATATTTTTGCTGTTTTTGGCCTGTTTACAGTTTTGCCACGTTCGTCATGTCGGGTTGCTTAATTTTGTGGAAATTTTGCCTTCGACAGACAAAAAACCACTCGGAAAATTGTGTGATAGACACTGCTACCAACCAAGAGAACGGACAGTTGCAAAGAGAATTTTTTAAGCCAATTTTGATTGGCTTTTGAGCCGGCACACAGATCGAAATATGACTCAAATATCTGTCCACAAATGACCAAAAAAGCAGTCTGATATCACGCGAAATAGCTATATAATTTATAGTAATTCTGTATGTCAGGAGGTAACAGACAGCAACCTGAAAAAACACTCCCTCCAGCGTCTCAACGTAACCAATTTTTGACTGCTCGCGAAGCGGCAAAATACGTTACCTACAGTGCCGACTACATTAGCCGTTTGGCACGCGAGGGCAAGCTGCTCGCTGAGCAGAGAGGACGTCAGTGGTACGTCTCGCTCGATGCCTTAAAGCGCTTCTCGCTTGAGCAGCAAGCTGAGCAGCGCGCACGCCAAGAGCTACTCCGCGAGCAGCGCTTACAAGAGTATGCACACACCCGCACTGCAGCAATGGCAGAGATGCAGCGTCAGCGCACCCACTCGCAAGTGGCGCCGGCCGCTCTTTTAACTGCGGTGGTCGGTATGTGTCTCTTGGTACTCGTGAGCGTTGGCTGGTTTGGCTACCGCCAGCACTTACAGGTGGCAGATGTACGAGCTGGCCTACTGGAGCTCGCTACGTCACTGCAAAGCTCGATTCCAGTGCTGGATTGGCTCATTTCCAAATCGGTGGCACCGAGTCAACCGGCTGAGCTTGTGCCGTCACACCAGGTCTACATCACGAGTACCGGCGTGCAGGTGGCTGACGGTACGGCGCTTGATGCGGTGCTCTCCGACCCGGTACGGGTGAGTGAGGTCGGTACGAGCAGCCTTATCATCGAGCCGATCTTCTTGCCTCAACCGCAGCCGTCGTATCTCATCGAGCTGGTTCCACGCACGATTGATCCTGGCGATGAGCTACCACGTATTAATCCATGACGCACCATCGCTCTCAACAGAATACGCACTATCGAAATGGTATGATGGCAGCAATCGGCTTGTTTGCTGCACTTTGCTACACGCTTTTGTTGCCGTCTACCACCCACGCTCAGTTTAATCAAGAGATCAACTACCAAGGTAAACTAAACGACAGCGCCGGCGTCCCGGTCAGCGACGGCAGCTACGAAATGCACTTCCGCCTGTACACCGTCCCGACCGGCGGTAGCGACATCTGGGACGAGGTGGTCACCGTGACGGTCACCGATGGACTCTTTGCTCACCTGTTGGGTTCGAGCTCGACCATCAGTAGCGTCGACTTTAACCAGACCCTCTACCTCGGCGTTGCGGTGGGCACCGACAGCGAGATGACCCCACGCAAACCACTCGGCGCGGTGCCAGCCGCCTTCGAGGCCTTAAACACCCAAACCTTCGACAGCCTGGCAACGAGCAGTTTTCTTCGCAGCGACACCGACGATACAGCCACCGGCCTCCTCACCTTTACCGGCGGATTCTTAAGCCAAGCGTCGAGTACCATCAGCGGTCTCACCACCACCTTCGCCACCACAACGAACCTCATCATCAACAACGAACGCTTTACCGACCTCACCGGCTACGGGCTCACCACCGCAAGCAACCAGCTTACCGTCGACACAACGGCGCTCGATAATCGCTACGCCTCCACCACCACCTTCGACACTGAGAGTGAACTCGAGACGCTACTGACCGACGTGAGTGATGTCTTTACCAACAACGACACCATCGCCAGCACTTCACTGGCAGCCGAAGTGTTGGTGGCGAGCGAAATTGGCACCGAGGCCCTCTTGGAGGCTCTGCTCGGTGACGTGAGTGATGTCTTTACTAACAATGACACAATTGGCGTGGGGAATGGAGGCACCGGCGCCATTTCTTTGACCGGCCTACTCATTGGCAACGGCACCAGCGCCTTCACTGCCACCACCACCCTCGCCAGCGATTACATCGCCGACAACTACGTCTTAAATACCGGCGACAGCATCTCCGGCACCCTCACGTTCTCTGGCTCAGCCGCCAACATTGCGCTGGGCTCTAACTACCTTAGTGGTGATGGGGGAGATGAAGGAATCTACGTTGATAGTAACGGCAACGTCGGTATCGGCACCACCTCACCAAGCGCGCTCCTCTCGGTTGGCGCTGGAGATTTTGAAGCCATCGACGGCACCGACGATTTGTATGTGACCGATGACGTGGAGATTGACGACGCACTCTACGTGGCTGGCGCCGCCACTTTTGATAACAACGCACGAATTGCTACCATGCTCGGTACAGCGGACGACAACGTGCGCATTCGCGCCGACCAGGCGGTGATTATCGACCTCGACGAAGACAATGACGGATCTAACAGTTTCTTTATTCGAGATGGCGCCAACGCCACGATTTTTGCTATCAACGAATCTGGCCAGGTCACGACTGGTGGGTGGACGGGTACGGGGATTGACGAAGCCTACCTCGACACCGATGTCACGCTCCTCGGCGCTGACATTGGCCCAACTGAGCTTGCGAGCACTGACTTTGGCGACTTTAGTTGTAACGGCACCACCTGTTCGTTTGACGCCGACACCGTCGGCGACGCTGAGATCGATTTTGGTACCGGCGCTGGGCAGGTCTCACTCTCCGACTTTACCGACGACGTCGGCTACTTAACCGACATCACCGGCAGCTCGTTTCTTGACCTCTCTGACACCCCGGTCAGCTTTACCAACACGCGGCTGCTTTATATGAGCGGCGCTGCCGTCACCTCAGACGCCGACCTCACTTTCGATGGCACCACTCTAACTGTTTCCGGAGACGTTAACATTGCCAGCAACACCGGAGGTCTTGAGTTCTTCGGCACGCGCTTCTTCTACGGCTCTTCAACGAGTAACAACTTAGCTATTGGTGATGGGGCGGGTGCGAACTTCACCACTGCCGTTGACAGTATTGCGATTGGTACCGACGCACTCTCGACTGCCACGAGCACACCACGTAACGTTGCTATTGGATACCAAGCGCTCCGGGATGCGCGCGAGAGTGGAGACGACAACGTCGCAGTCGGGTACAACGCACTGGTCCTCAACACAACTGGTCGAGACAACGTGGCGGTTGGTCCAAACACGCTAGACGAAAACCTCACCGGTCGCAACAACGTCGCCATTGGTTCGAGTGCGTTACACAGCAACACAACAGGCGACCAGAACGTAGCCCTTGGCCAATCGGCCCTAGCAAACACCGAAGATGGCGCCTCCAACTTTGGTATGGGCTACCAGGCGCTCCAGCTCAACGTGAGCGGTGGCAATAACGTTGGTATCGGCTATCGCACCCTGCGCTCAGCGACAAGTTCATACAACACGGCGATTGGACGACAGTCGGGGCTTAATGTTGTCTCGGGGCAGTACAACATCTTCTTAGGCACTAACAGCGGTAACGGAATTATTACTGGCTCAAACAACGTAATAATTGGCGGGGTAGATGGTCTCCCTTCAACCACCGCAGACACCATCATCCTAGGTACCGGCAATGGTACTGAGCGGTTGCGAATTGATTCGAGCGGCAACGTCGGCATCGGCACCACTTCCCCTAACCGCCGTCTCTCTGTCGCTGGCGACGCAATCATTACAGGTGCACTCTTCGACAGCACAGACAGTGCGGGTAGCAATGGTATGGTCCTGCAAACTACGGGAAGCGGCTTCCAGTGGGTGGCTACCTCAAGTTTGGGTATTGGCGAAGGAGTCGGTAGCTCGCTCTTTACGGATGGCGGTGCCACTACCTACCTCACGGCAGTGGCAGACAATCTCGGCATTGGTACCACCACAGCGTCGGCTAAATTGACCGTTGAAGGAAACATCAACCTCTCGACCATCGACAGTGCCATTCAGTTTGATGGCACCGATGTGATTCGTCTGAATCCGATCACAGGTACTGTTCGCTTAGGTAATTTAGCTGGTAACAATGTTACGAGTGCTATGACTCAAAACATTTTTATCGGTACGAGAGCTGGACAAAACATTACTAATGCAGCCAGTGACTACAATGTGTTAGTGGGTTATCAGGCCGGTCGAAACATTGATGGACAAAGCAATATGTTGTTTGGTCGTCAGTCGGGCATGGATCTTGTTGGTAGCTACAATAATCTCTTTGGATATACTGCTGGCCGTAATCTCATCGGCAGCAATACCAACGCATTTGGTCGTCAGGCTGGTAACAGTGCAACGTCTTCTTTTAGTAATTTCTTCGGCTACCAAGCTGGTGAGAACGTAGTTGGTGACAACAACAATCTCTTTGGCTATCGAGCAGGTAGTTATTTGGTCGGCGACGAAAATATTGGTATTGGTCGTGAGACCCTAGGCTATGCCACAGGAGCTCAATTTACCGCTGACAATAATCTAGCCCTTGGTTATCGCGCTGGCTACAGCATTGGTGCAGGTAGCAACAACAACATATTTATTGGGTATGCAGCGTCTGATAACCTAACGGCTGGTTCCAATAACATCATCATCGGTCACAATATAGATGCTGCTTCATCAACTGGCTCTAACCAATTGAGTATTGGTAACCTTATCTACGGTACCGACATTGATGGCACAGGTACTACGATTTCAACTGGTAATATTGGTATTGGAACCACCTCACCAAGCGCACTCCTGTCGGTTGGTGCTGGAGATTTTGAAACCATCGATGGCACCGACGACTTGTATGTGACCGATGATGTGGAGATTGACGACGCACTCTTCGTGGCCGGCGTCGCCACCTTTGATAGCAACGCGCGAATTGCTACCATCCTCGGTGCAACGGACGACAACGTGCGTATTCGCGCCGATCTGGGAGTAGTTATCGACCTCGACGAAGACAATGACGGATCTAATAGTCTCCTCATCCGGGATGGCGCCAACGCCAACACCTTTGCTATAAACGAATCTGGCCAGGTCACGCTCGGTGAGTGGACGGGTACGGTGATTGATGATGCGTACGTAAGCGATACCATTACCGCCAGCAACTACCTCCCGCTCACTGGTGGCTCACTCTCTGGTGACCTCACCATGAGCGGCTCAGTCGCCAACATTGCCCTAGGCTCTAACTACCTAAGTGGTGATGGAGATGATGAGGGGATTTACGTTGATTCTAGCGGCCGGGTTGGTATTGGCACTAACGGTCCTGATTTGCCGTTGCATGTGGTGGCCAGTACGTCAGAACTTGTTCTGAGGCTGGAAGAAAACACTGGCGGCGAATACTTCGATTTGCGGGTTAGCAATAACGGCAATCTCACGTTTGTTAGTGACAGCGGGAGCTCGCGCCTCTACCTAGCTGACGCTGAGGACGAGGTCGGTATTAACGACTCGTCACCAGACGCCAACCTAGAAATTAGCGCCAACGGCGACACCGGTAGTGCGGCGCTGATGATTAGTAGCGATGATAATGATGATGGTAATCTGCTCACTGTGTTGCATAGCGGTAGTGTCGGCATTGGCACCAGTACACCAGCCGACCTATTGCATGTCGACGGTGACATTCGGGTCGGGTCTGGTACTACCGGGTGCGTGAAAGATGCTGATGGCACTACCATTTCTGGTACCTGTAGTTCTGACGAACGACTCAAAGACAACATTATGCCCCTGAGCTTCAGCACCAAGTCGTACCTGGAGGCGCTGGTGGCCCTCACGCCGAGCACCTACACCTGGAATGAGCGTGCGGCCACGGAGTTTGCTTACGGCACCACCGAGACCCAAACTGGTTTAATCGCCCAGCAGGTGGCCCAGTCGATGCCGGAGCTGATTGCTACCAGTACCGATGGTTTCTTGCAGGTGCGCTTCTCCGACTTACCCATTTATCTGGTGCAGGCCCTCAAAGAGCTGTGGCAGCGTGTTGTCGGTCTTGAAGAGCAGCTCGCCACCATTGACGCCCTCGAAGCTCGTGTTAGCAGCCTTGAGGCCGAACTAGGGGTTTCCTCACCACCAGAGCCAGAGGACGATGCTGTCGATCCACCACCAGATGAGGATCCTGACCCTACGCCACCACCAGACGATCCGCCAGACACCACCGCCACCAGCTCACCACCAACGAACGCCACCAGCACCGCCAGTAGCACCGATCCGGCTGATGATGGAACGGCTGCTACCACAACTGAGGATGGAACGACCGAAGAAACTGCCGAACCACCAGCGGAAGCAGAGCTCTCAGCGGAAGAGCCAGTCGAAGTGGTGAGTGGAGAAACAGGCCCGGAAACACCGCCAGAAACGGCTGAAGAAACGGTTCCTGAGCCCGAACCAGCACAGTCTGAAGAGCCCGTACCAGCAGCAGAGTCTACTAATGAGGAAACTGAGCCTGAATCAGCCCCAGAGAGCACCCCAGAAGGTGAATAAAGCCAGTAAATACAACATATTCTTTATCCCCGGACATGACGCTAGATGCGGCTTAGGTGCCTACAACATCGTATAATAGTATGTATACATATATTATGTAGAGAAATTATTTATCTTATGAACAGTCAGTCAATTATTTCAGTAACACAGCGTGTACTTGCCGCCATTGTGGCAATCGCAGTCGCTGTCGTCACCTTTGCGCTCCTAGAGCCGCTCGCGCTTACGGCGCAAGAATCAGTCGACATTACCATTTCGCAAACCATCACCGGTGAAACGTCGTTTACCTCGGACCCAGGTAACGTAAACATGGACACCTCAATCGCTTCCATTACTGGTGGTACCAGCAATGGTACAACCACCTTTACGGTGCAGTCCAACAATGGCAGTGGCTATAACGTAACGATTTTGTTTGAAGACCAGCCATCGATGCAACAGCAAGCCGGTGCGTCTAACATTCCAAACTACATCGAGGACACCCCAGACGAACCAGACTACGGGTTTGGTAACGAGTCTTCAGGTGGTTCAGCGCAGTTTGGCTTCTCAGTTTTCGGTGCATCAGCGAGCATCGTCGCCTCAGAGTTTCTAGATAACAGTGGTGGCGCAGCGAACGCTTGCTCAACCGGTAGTGACAATGCATACGCACAGTGTTGGTCAGCTGGTAGTACAACTGCCCGCACCATCCTCGACCGCAGCAGTGCGACAACTGGCGGCGGTGACACGAGCAACGTACTCTTCCGCGTACACGTGCCAGCCAACCCGTCTCCAGCGGTACCAGCCGACACGTACGTGGCGACTGCAACATTGACAGTATCTGAGAATCCGTAATAATAAAAACTGTTACTACGTATTCTGACTGACCGTGTTACTGCTTAAGCAGCTATCTCCTATACAAAAAGCAGCTCTCGCTGCTTTTTGTTGCGTCTGGCTTTTAAGTGCCGCGCTCACCGCGAACGCCCAGACAAGCACACCATCAGCCACTGGCATCGTGCTTCCACAGGCTAGCGATTTCTACCAGGTAACCCAACTAGAAGGCGAACAGAACTTCGGCGACTTCGTGGTTGGTCCTGGAAAGTTTGACCTCACGATCGCTCCCGGTGAATCGGAGACGATCGAAATCCTCATCACCAACCGTACCGGAATCGAAAAGGAATTTTCTATTACTACTGAGGACATAACCGGCTCGAATGACACCGAGACGGCAACAGTACTCTTAGGTGAGGACGAGGGCCCGTACACCCTGCGTGACTTCATTGAAGTTGCGGCTGATCGATTTATCATCGGGCCAGGTCAGCGCGTGACGGTACCAATAACGGTGCGTCTACCAGCTGACGCCGAACCGGGTGGTCGCTACGGTAGCTTGTTGGTCCAAACTGCTTCGGCAAACCTCGAGGAGGTGGCCAATACACCGTCTGCAGCGGTAGTAAGCAGAATTGCTGTGCTCTTCTTTGTGAAGACTCCAGGTGAGCTAAATCAGGAAGGAAAGCTGATCGATTTTGTGACCGTCCCAGACCAACGCTTCTTTAACTCGGGACCCATTACCTTCGGGCTGCTTTACGAAAATACCGGCACGGTACATACCAATCCAGCCGGAGAAATTACTATCAATAACATGTTTGGCCAAAACGTTGGCTACGTGGAAGCATTGCCATGGTTTTCTCTGCCTCAGTCGCTTCGCCTGCGCGAAGTGTCGTGGGACCGCACCTCGCTCTTGGGCTACTACACTGCTGAGGCACGTGTGTACCGTGGGTACGGAAAAGAGATCGATACACTCACCACCTCGTTTTGGGTGATTGACTGGCGTCTCTTGGCGAGTGTGACCGCAGCTTTGCTCGCTCTCTTCATCATCATCCGTTTCTTTACTAAGCGCTTTACCTTCGTACGTCGCGAGCCATAGTACAATGGAATCGCTATGTGGCTATTGCTTAGAGATGCACTCACAACCGGCATCATCGGTGCCTTGCTCTTGAGTACGACGGTAGCGTGGGGCCAGGTTCGCAGCAGCACAAATTTCCAAATTGAACGAGATAGCGTAAACGCTGGTGGTGCGCTCGGTACCTCGAGCAGCTTTATTCTCAACGATACAGTTGGCGAGGTAGCCTCTGGTCGTGGTACCAGCACGAATTTTATTCTCGAAGCGGGCTTTCAGCAGCAGCCGGAGATCACGCTCACTCTCACCGGAGGTGCAGACGTTGTGATGGACGCCAGCATCGGTGGCGTGAGTGGTGGCGTGAGCAACGGCTCGACGAGTGTAAACGCCAGCACCGACGGCGCTGCCGGATACCAATTAACCATTGTGGCAAGCCAAGACCCCGCGATGCAAAGTGGCAGTGACACCATTGCCGACTACAGCCCGGCAGGCGCCAACCCAGACGTCAACTTCATAACTGGAAGCAGCGATGCCCATCTGGCTTTTTCGCCGTTTGGCACTAATCTCGCGAGTCGATACCTAACCAACGGTAGTAGCTGTGGTAGTGGCAGTGCCTCGACCACCGCCTGTTGGGACGGCTTGAGCACTACTCCAGTGACAATTGCGAGTGCGGCTGGCGCCAATGCTCCCGCGGGAGCAACAACTACGATTTACTTTAAAGTCGGTGTTGGTGGTAGCGTTATTCAGCCACCAGGTACGTACGTTGCCACCACTACAGTAACTTTACTCTCGCTATGATCCGATACGTGCTGAGTATCTGTTTTTGTCTTTTGGCAACCACTGCACACGCAGCGGAAACACGAGATACGATTATTACGCAAACTATTACTGGTTCAGACACCACAGCGCCAACAGCGCCAGCTAATCTTGAAACGACACCCCTATCAATTAGTGAGATTCAGCTCAATTGGAGTGCGAGCACTGACAACGTTGGAGTGACGGGTTACCACGTTTGGCGCGATGGGTCGCAAATTGCCACCACGACGCTTACGACGTACCTCGACACGGGGCTCGCAACGAGCACCAGTTACACCTACTACGTAACCGCATTTGACGCAGCCGGTAACGAGAGCGCAAGCAGTAGTCCAGCTGTTGTCACCACTTTAGATCCAACGCCACCAAGTGCGGTTGGCAGCAGCTCGGGCGGATATATCACGGACGGTGTCACAATTGATGATGTCTTGGTGGAGGCGAGTACTAATCAGATCGTTCTCACCTTTACGACCAATCGTTATGTGAGCGTGGCAGTGAGCTGGGAGCTTGATGGTTTCACGCTCGGTACGGTGCGTAGTCTTGGTGCACGAAAGTCGCACGAAGTGGTGATCGATGGTCTTGCACCCAACACGGAGTACACACTCACGGTTAGTGCTTTTGCGATACCGCGATTCATAGCGGGCGAACGGCAGCTGCGCGCACGCACCGCTGTTTTACCAGACACAACTCCGCCAGCCAACGTCAGCAACTTGCAGGCTGTACGGACCAAGGACGGTGTTGCCCTTTCGTGGCAAAACCCAGGAGACCCAGATTTTGCTCGGGTACGAGTGGTGCGCAGTACACGCTTTTACCCACTCGACAGCGTCGATGGCTGGGTTATTCACGACGCGTCTGGGGAGCAGGTACTCGATCCGTTCTTGGCGGACACGATTTACTACACCGTGTTTAGTATTGATACGGCAGGCAACATCTCCTCAGGTGCGACTATTCGGATTCTGGACCCCGATCAAGAAGTAGCTGTTGAGTCCGATGAGCCGAGTACGCCGGAAATAGTCGTGCCGCCCGAATTTACCGCACCACCAAAGGAGGTAACCGCCTGGCCTGTCTTTATTGCTCAGGGCGACTGGGTGAGTCGCTTGGGTACCAGCAGTAGCGTGAGCCTCAACGCCAACATGCCGTTTACCGTGCAGATTCTGGCGACAGCTGTGCCGCCGCACCTGAAGACCATCGTCGCGACGCTCTACCATCCAGATGCGACTGCTGGCAGCTGGCAGTTTTTACTTAAGCGTACCGCTGACGGTAGCGCGTACGCTGCTACCATCGGGGCGCTACCAGTGTCCGGGCAGTACCAGCTTTTGGTGCAGTGGTATGATTTTGCAACCAAGACGACTGGCGCAGTGGGTGGTGTGCTGCGCTTAAGCGCCAATCCGACTCCGACAACGCCGCCACCTACGCCACCGTATGGGCGGTGGGCACTCATTGCACTGGTGGCACTACTGGCGGTGAGGATACTGCACCGTCGAATGCGCGCTGGTGCGGTATAGTAGGGGCAGTGAGCAACGCGCCACGTTTAATACTAAGTACCTGTAGTTCTTATGACCAAAGTAGCAATTAATGGGTTTGGCTCGCCCCGTTAGAGACATGCACTATGTGTATGTACTGCAAAGTGAAAAAAATGCCATGATGTATACTGGCTGTACGACTGATCTACGGAAACGCTTCAAGCTACACCAGTCTGGTCAGGTTGCATCAACAAAAGGCAGGGGTCCGTTTGTTTTAATATACTACGAAGCTTGTCAAGACAAACACGATGCGTTTGCTCGAGAGCAGTATTTAAAATCAGGTCCTGGTAAACGGTACGTCAAAAATCGCTTGAAGCGCTTCCTGTCTCTAACGGGATAAAGGTTAGTTTGGCTTCTTTTACTATAAATAATCACGGATAGTTCTTATGACCAAAGTAGCAATTAATGGGTTTGGCCGCATTGGGCGCACCTTCTTTAAGATGGCCGTTGGGCACCCTGATTTTGAAATTGTCGCTATTAACGACCTCGGCCAACTTGAAAACCTCGCTTACCTCTTGCGCTACGACACCGCCTATGGCCGCAGCGGACTCGATGTGGCAGTAAACGGCGACACGCTGGTGGTAAATGGTCAGACCATCGCGTTTAGTCAGGAACGTAATCCCGAATCGCTACCGTGGGGCACACTTGGTATCGACGTAGTCGTTGAAGCGACTGGTGTGTTCGCCAGTTACGAGAAGGCCAAAGCGCACCTGACTGCGGGCGCGAAGCGGGTGGTAGTCTCGGCACCAGTTAAGGACGAAGCGGAGGCAGCCGGCGTGACCGGTACCACGGTCCTGATGGGCGTTAACGACGAGGCGCTCCAGACCTCACAAATTAGCTCAAATGCATCGTGCACCACTAACGCGACGAGTCCGCTCGTAGCGATCTTGAAAGAGCATATTGGGATCGAGAAGGCAATTCTAAACACCGTACACGCCTACACCTCGACGCAGCAGATTATCGACGGCCCGAGCAAGGATTTTCGCAAGGGGCGAGCGGCGGCGCAAAACATTATTCCCACCTCAACTGGCGCGGCGGTCGCTACCACCAAAGCCCACACTGATCTCGCGGGCAAGTTTGATGGCATCGCCATGCGCGTACCGGTGCCCGTGGGGTCAATTGTGGATGTTACGTTTGTGGCGAGCAAAGACACCACAGTAGAAGAGGTTAACGAAGCGCTTAAAACCGCTGCCAACTCACCACAATGGCAAAAACTCTTTGCGGCCACTGACGAACCACTCGTGTCTTCAGATATTATCGGCGCACGCTACGCCGCAATTGCCGACCTTTCGATGACGCGTGTGGTCGATGGCAACCTCGTTAAGGTGTTGGCATGGTACGACAACGAGACCAGCTACACCCACACCCTAACCGAGCACGTAGCAGCGATTGCTAAATTCTTTAACGCAAAACAGGGAGAGTAATACTATGCACGTCATTCTCGGCACCGATCATGCTGGCTTTACCCACAAAGAAGCAGTGGGGGAGGCGTTGCGCGCAGCCGGGCACGAGGTGATTGACTGCGGGGCGATGAGCCTCGATCCAACCGACGACTACCCAGACTTTATCGCTCCCGCCATGGAACGTCTTAAAACGGCTGGTCCTGATGCGCGGGCGGTAATTTTTGGCGGCTCGGGCCAGGGGGAGGCGATGCTAGCTAACCGCTACCGTCACGTTCGGGCGGTAGTGTACTACGGCGGTCCTAAGGATATTCTCACTCTCTCGCGCGAGCACAACGACGCTAACGTGCTCTCGCTCGGCGCGCGTTTTATGAGCGAAGCTGAGGCAGTGGCTGCAGTGGAGCAGTGGTTGCCGGTAGCATTCTCTGGTGACGAGCGCCACGTGCGCCGCTTACAAAAATTCAACCATGCCCACTAGCTGTACCAACTGTGTAATTCCGGCGGTGATTCCTGCTGATGTGACGTCGCTTATCGAGACGGCCGAGCGTTTAACCTTTGCGCCGCGCCTACAAATTGATATCGTCGACGGCCGGTTTGCCACACCAGCCTCGTGGCCGTTTGCGCCAGCGGGCATGCCAGCGGAGGTGGCGGGCGTGTGTGAGCAATTTGATGTGCAGGTAGACATAATGGCGGTTGATCCGCTCGCGATGGCTGAGGCGTGGATTGGTGCGGGCGCCCAGGAGATCGTGATCCACCTTGAATCGGTGGCTGACCCCGAGCCGTTTTTTTCACTTCGTCAAAAGTACGGTACACAGCTCTGGCTCTCAGGCGCTGATACGCTGCCGATCGAGCGGTACGTCGCCCACCAGAACGACATCGACGGCGTACAACTCATGGGTATTGCCACTATCGGGCAGCAGGGACAGCCACTTTCGCCGCGAGTGGTAGAGAACATAACCGCACTTCGGACTGCGGCACCAGACTTGCCAATTCAGATTGACGGCAGTGTCAACCAAGAAACAATTGGGTCGTTACGCGAGGCGGGGGCTTCTCACTTTGTCGTGGGCTCGGCTATTGTGGGGGCAGACAACCCCCGTGCTGTCTACCAGGAGCTGCGCCAGCAAATTTGCTAGGTAATAAACAGATTTTCTAACCAGGCGGGAATGAGCCTGGTACAATGCTACTAATGCGATACCTCAGCGAAGACGACGTTCGTTCACTACAGAAACAGGCCAATGCCATTCGCCAGAGCATAATTGAGATGCTGGTGGCGGCAGGCAGTGGTCACACGGCTGGCCCGCTGGATATGGCGGATATTTTTGCGCTCCTCTATTTCCACGTCATGCGGCACGACCCGCAAAACCCAGACTGGGACGAGCGCGACCGTCTCGTGCTCTCAGCCGGCCATATTTGCCCGGTCCTCTACGCCACCATGGCGCACGCTGGGTACTTTCCCGTTGAAGAGCTCTTAACGCTGCGGCAGTTCGGCTCACGCCTGCAGGGCCACCCGCACCGCACGGCACTACCCGGTATCGAGACGAGCTCTGGCCCACTCGGCTCGGGCCTAAGTCAAGCCGTTGGGATGGCACTGGCCGCACGTATGGATAACCCGTACACTGCGCAGTCGATCTACTGTGTTACCGGTGATGGTGAGTTGCAGGAAGGGCAAATCTGGGAAGCGGCGATGTTGGCCGGTAAAGAGAAACTTCACAACCTGGTGACGATTGTTGACCGCAATGGTATCCAGATCGATGGGTACACCAAAGACGTGATGCCGCTGGAGTCCCTGCGCGATAAGTGGGAGAGCTTTGGTTGGCACGTGCAGGAGGTCGACGGTCACAACGTTCGCCAGGTAAACGACGCCATCGGCAAGGCTCACTCAATTTACGCTCAGCCGTCGGTCATCATCGCACACACCATTGCCGCTAAGGGCGTCGACGTATTCGAACGTGATTTCCGCTGGCACGGCAACCCGCCTGGCAAAGGGCCAGAAGACCGCGTCCCACGCGACAAGCAGGCAGCAGTAGCACTCGAGAAACTGCGCACGCTTGGTGGCAGTATCGAAGCGGCTGATAGATAATCGAATCTAGCACCCAATAAAAAACATGAGTTACCAGAACATACAAAAAAACCACATTTCGTTACTACCGATAGTCTGGCTAGTGCTCCGACCACTAACGGCTCGATTTCCAGGTACCTCCGTACCTGGAAATCTCCGCCGAGTAGTCTCGCAATTAACCAAACTACCTTCGAGTAACGATTTATTTGGCACTAGACTCTGAGTATGTTACACGAATCACTCGATCCGAATATTTTGACTGACGACGCTGAGGTAGCGCACACGCGTGATGGCTTCGGCCGCGGTTTAGTGGCAGCGGGAGAAGATAACCCACAAGTGGTGGCGCTTTGTGCCGATCTCACCGAGTCGACTCGCACCCACCTCTTTGCGGAGCAGTTTCCGGAGCGATTTGTGCAAGTTGGTGTCGCAGAGCAGAATATGGCTTCAGTAGCCTCAGGTATGGCTGCTATGGGCAAGGTGCCGTTTATCGCCAGCTACGCCATGTTCTCACCAGGTCGCAGTTGGGAGCAGGTGCGCACCACAATCGGCTACAACGAAGCCAACGTAAAAATTATTGGCGCCCACGCTGGAGTATCGGTTGGTCCCGATGGTGCGACACACCAAGCAATTGAGGACATTGCGCTGATGCGTGTTGTACCCGGTATGACTGTCTTAGCGCCAGTTGATATTCATGAGGCAGAGCGCATGGTGCGCTGGGCTGCCACCTACGAGGGGCCGGTGTACATTCGCATTGGTCGCGAGAAAACCCCCGTGGCTACCAAAAGGGAGTCGACCTTTGAGCCTGGCAAGGCGCTGCCGGCTTACACGGTTGATGAAGCAACGGTCACGCTTTTAAGTACCGGTACGGTACTCGGGAGCGTATTGCGTGCTGCGGTGAGTCTAAATGAGCAAGGTGTCGCAACTAATGTCTACCACTTTGCCAGCGTCAAACCGCTCGATACTGCAGCACTCGATACGATTGCTGCCGCAAGTCAGCTCATCGTAACTATAGAAGAGCACCAGGTTGCCGGCGGTTTTGGCAGCGCGGTAGCGGAGTATGTTGCGGCGAATGAGCCAACGAAGGTGGTGCGCCTCGGGGTTCAAGACCAGTATGGACAATCAGGCACGCCAGCTGAGCTGTTGGCTCACTACGGCATCGACGCCGATACTATTATTGGTACGGTCACAACCCATCATGCGTAAACTGACTACTGAGCGAGGCTTTTCCCTCATTGAACTACTAGTTATTATTACCATTATCGGCATCATTGCGGCGATTGTGGTGGCGTCGCTCAACGATTCACAGCGAGCAAGTCGCAATGCTGCGCTCCTCTCGCAAATGGCTGAGTACGAGAAAGCACTCAATTTATACTACGCTGATTTTGGCGCGTACCCTGGTCCGGCGGTTGAAGCAGCTCGTCGCACTGAGCGGTGCCTGGGCATTGGCCCAACCAACAATGGCTGTTGGACTGGCGCGGCCGGCGCTGACGCCTACCTCTCAGGAGCGTTGGTGCCCGACTACATGCCGGCGCTGCCAGGCGTGTCGCAAGGTAACCTCGGTTCGCCAGCCTACAACGGTTGCACAAACAACAATTTTAACTCGTTTACCTCGTGTACGACCAATGATTTTGCCTTGTTTTTCTTACTTGAAGGCCAAAACGAAGACTGTGGCCGGTACCTCATGGCCAACCCAGGCTACCAGGCGAGCGAGGGTGACTACACCCTCTGCATCATGAACCTGGCGCAAAACTAACCCCCGCTTTTTCACCTTCGTGTTGCTGGTATGTCTGGTATATACTGATATGAATATTTGTGTAGCGACCCAATAAGAAGGGTTTTACAGTTCTTGAGCTCTTAGTGGTGATCGCCATTATCGGCATACCAGCCTCAGTCGTTTTGGTGAGTTTAAGCGACGTCCGCGAAAAGAGTCATGATACAGCGCGCAATGACTTGTTAATGCGGGCTATATGCCGAGCGAGGTGTACGACCAAGGTTTTGACAGTGCCGACGACACCACAGCTGACGATGGTCGTCGGGCCATGATGCGCTACTGTAATGGTGTGTGTAGTACAACTAACATTTTATGTGTTAATTGCACTGGAAAATCCAACCGCAGAAGATATAGCCGTCGCTAAC
The DNA here is from genome assembly GCA_002710785.1 of bacterium. Classification (GTDB taxonomy): domain Bacteria; phylum Patescibacteriota; class Minisyncoccia; order Phycocordibacterales; family UBA918; genus OLB19. The sequence goes on along the minus strand of PAMC01000010.1, from coordinate 7,173 downwards.
GCTGCCGCCGACAGTACGTCTCGGTCTCCGGTTGATACGCGTGGGATGAACTATGTTGTCTGTATCGTCGGGTAAACAAAAAACCGCTGCCTAGGCAGCGGTTTTTTGTTAATCGTCGCGTTAGAGTTTCTCAGCTTTGTAGTCTGCTGGTGCAGCGGCGAGGTACTCCTGTAACTTCTCGCGTCTGAGCAAGCCAGCTTGTGCGCCAATGTGTTGCACAACCGACATAGAGTTGATTGGGCCCCATGAGAGTGCTTCAGCTGGTGTCAGGCCAAGGGCAATAGCAGCAGTGAAGGTACTCGAGAAGGAGTCGCCAGCACCAGTGCGATCCACCGGCGGGGCCGGGTCTGGGTACATCGGCATGTGCCAAGCCTGGTCGCCCTCGTCGACGACGTACGCACCACTCGGTCCGTCGGTAATGACCGGCATGTTTGGGCCGAGCTTTTTAAATTCGCGAATGAGGGTTGGCACGTCCTGAGTGTCAGAGCCAAGAATCTCTTGCGCCTCTTCTTTGTTACAGAAGAAGATCTCGGTATTTTCGTATACCTCTTTAAGTTTCTCGGGGCCGAGCTTAATTTGGAAGGTGCCTGGCTGAAAGACGAGCTTTGTCTCATCGTTTTCCGCAACGTAGCGGGCGATGTCAAAGTGGTAGTCAATGCCATGCTCACCAATAGAAGAAAAGTAGATGTAGCGTGGTGGGGCCGCAAAGTCGGGCAGGGTGTACGGGTACTGCTCGTGCTTAATGAGAATGGTACGCTCAGGACCGTAGCGCAGCACGTAGTGGTAGTTAGTGCTTTTACCCTCGTGCACCTTTACGTAGTCGGTATGTACCCCTTCGGTGCGTAGTGCGTCCAGGCAGTCGTTGCCGTAGCGGTCGTTACCGACGTTGGTAATGAGGGCCGTGTTAAGACCTAAGCGGTGCGCTGATACCGCTGCGTTAGGCGAATTACCGACGGCGTTAACTACGGTAACGTCATTGTACGGTAGCTTACTCCCGAATGGCATGTGGAGCGTTTTGCGGCCAGTGTCCATATCGATAGACACGTCCGCCACGTCTCGGTTTAGTTCTAAAAAGGCGTCCACCACGATGTCGCCAATGGCGACAAAATCATACTGTTGTGACATACATCGAAAGTATACCGTACGGTACCGACGCCGGTTTGGCCGTTATTGACACTCTGCACCGGGAGAGTTTATTTTTCCAAATTCGTATGCTATGGTAGCAGCCTATGACAGTTTCACTAGAAGTAAAAGCGCGTGAGGGCAAGCTCATTCCGGCCCGTGAGCTGGGCGACATTCCAGCTGTGGTCTACGGACCAAAACAGGAGAGTTTGTCGCTCGCGGTTGATAAGCAAACCTTCGAAAAGTTGTTTGCTGAAGCCGGTGAGTCAACCATTATTACCCTCGAGGGCCTCACCGAGCCAATTGAAGTATTGGTGCAGGACGTGGCGTTTAACCCAGAACGTGGCGGAGTCGTACACGTCGACTTCTACGCAATTGAGCGTGGTAAGGAGCTGACGACCAACGTCTCTCTCGAGTTTGTTGGCGAAGCACCAGCCGAGAAGGAGGGCACTGTCGTGAAAGCGATGCAAGAAGTAGAGGTGACTACTCGACCGAGCCTGCTCCCACCGAGCATCGAGGTTGATCTCACCAAACTCGACACGGTAGACGCACAGATTTTTGTAAAGGATCTCCCGGTAGCTGAAGGCGTTACCATCGAAAACGATCCAGAGTCAGTAGTGGCGACCATCGCCGTGGCGAAGGAAGAACCAGAAGAGGAGGCAGAAGCGCCAGACATGGATGCCATTGAGGTAGAAGCCAAAGGCAAGGAGGAAGAAGCCGAAGCTCCTGCAGAAGAAGAAGCGTAGCGAGCCATTCGCTCACTTTAAAGACACCAACAGCCGCGTACACGGCTGTTGGTGTCTTTGGTATACTACACTCATGCGACGATTGGTTCGGGCTAATCTTGTGCTGATACTTGCGGTGACGCTAGCGTGGCCGGCTACCTTACCTGTGCACGCCGAGACAGAGGCCGAACGCCGCGAGCGGATCGAGAAGCAGCTCCAACAAATTGAGATGCAAATGATCCAGAGCCAGCGCCAACTCGAGGCGAAACAAACCGAGCGCCAATCGCTCGAGCGTGACCTCAATATTCTTGACAGCCAGATCGAAAACGCCGCGCTTGGAGTGCGGGCGCGTGAGCTGGCCATCCAACAACTCACCGAACAGATCGAGGACAAGGAAGTGACCATTAGTATCCTCAACGACCGACTCGAAAAGCAGCGCCGCTCGATTGCCGACTTAGTGCGCAAAACGCACGAGGTTGATGAATTTTCGATGATAGAAATCCTCTTGAGCAACCAAAATCTCTCCGAGTTCTTCACTGACTTTGAGAGCTTTCGCTCTATCAATAACTCGCTGGCCGATTCGCTTCAAGCACTCGGACAAATTAAGCTCGATACCGAATTTCAGAAGGAGTCACTCGAGGATCGCCAGTTGACAGAAGCCGAGCTCAAGACGCGACAAGAAGAGGAAAAAGCGGCCATTGAAGCCCGTGAGCGCGAGAAGGAGCAGATTCTGCAAGTAACCAAAGGTGAGGAGGAGTCCTACCAGCAGCTCTTAGCCTCACAGCAAAAGACAGTCGCTGAGCTCCGCGCGCAGCTCTTTGAGCTCTTGGGTGGCGGGGGTGCGATCCCGTTCCCGCAGGCGGTCGATTTGGCAACTACAGCCGGTAACGCTGTTGGGGTTGAGCCAGCGCTCATTCTGGCCATCCTCGAGCAAGAGTCGGCTTACGGTAGCAACATCGGCAGCTGCACCATGGGTGATGTGCGTAGTGGCCGCGACATCATGCACCCGACCCGCGACAAACCAGTTTTCTTGGCGATTGCTGAAACGCTCGGCTTCAATGCTGCCACACAGACGGTATCGTGTCCGCTTATTCAAAACGGCTCGCGTATTGGCTGGGGTGGAGCAATGGGTGCGTCGCAGTTTATTCCGTCCACCTGGGCTATTTACGGCGGCTACGTAAACTCTGGTGGGACGTGGGTGTACGAGCGGGGTCGCGACGCAATCCGCAGCCTACTCGGCAAGAGCACGCCGGCGAATCCGTTTAACAATCAGGACGCCTTCACGGCAACGGCGCTCCTATTGCGCGACAATGGCGCCGACGGTAGTTACGGAGGCGATCGTTTGGCAGCCCTGCGCTACTACGCTGGTTGGGGCGGCGCCTCACGGCCAGAGAACCAGTTCTACGGTAACCAAGTGGCTGAGCGTAAAGAGCGCCTCAAGCGCGAAATCCGCACGCTGCAGGGTGGGTAGTCTTGCACTTTTCTTGTAGATACCGTATAGTGCTGGCCACTAAATACATATTTGAGTATGCCAATTACTAAAGGAGCAAAGAAAGCCCACCGCGCCTCACTCCGCAAGCGCGTCTTTAACGTGCGCCGCAACCGCGCTATGAACGACGTCGTAAAGACTATCCGCACCCACCTTAAGGGTGGAGAGGTTGACGAGGCCGAAGCAGCCCTGCCGACTGCGTACAAGGCAATCGATAAAGCAGCTAAGCGTGGTGTGATCAAAGAGAATACAGCAGCGCGCAAAAAGAGCCGGCTGGTTGCCGCCATTAAAAAGGCCAAGGCGTAAGCCATTATTGGATAACTAGTCGCTGACTGAATGTGACAATATGAAAACCGATATACATCCCGACAATTACCGCCTGGTAATTTTTGAAGACAACTCGAGTGGCGCTCGCTTCCTGGTTGGCTCAACAGTAGCCACCGAGGAGACCGACAAGTGGGAGGACGGCAACGAGTACCCACTCAAGCGCGTTGATGTTTCTAGTGCCTCGCACCCNTTTTACACTGGCCAAGAGAAGGTTATGGATACTGCTGGTCGGGTAGACCGCTTTAAGCAGCGCGCATCGAAGGCAGGAAAGAAAAAGTAATCACCATTGCTTAGAAATAAAACCACACCGCTCTGATGTGGTTTTATTTTGTCTGCGCTGGCCATTTGAAAACTGGCAAATTTCGCGTAGTATGGCAGACACTATGGACGGACACGATCCAGAAAAGCTCGCCGAGTGGCGCGAGCACCAGAAGACGCAATTTTTGATGACCCACTACGACGCGACGGTGGCAGAGCTTGCTGATGCACGCGCCCTGGCTGCGAGTGAACCGGCTATGGCCGACTTGGCAAAAGACGAAATTGCCACACTCGAAGAAAGTTTGCAGTCACAGTACAAGGAGATGGAGCGCATTATTGAGGCCAGCAAAGAAGAGGACGCCAAGCCGTACGGCGTGGTGCTGGAGGTGCGCGCAGGTGCTGGGGGTGATGAGGCGTCACTCTTTGCCGCTGAGCTGGCCAATATGTACCTTAAGTACGGTGAGCGAAATGGCTGGAAGAGCGCCGTCAACCACACCTCAACCACCGAAGCGGGTGGGTACAAAGAGGCCAGTTTTGAGATTTTGGGATCAACGGTATACGAGAAGTTGCAATTTGAGACGGGCGTGCACCGCGTCCAGCGGGTGCCCGCAACGGAGAAACAAGGTCGCATCCACACCTCAACTGCCTCAGTGGCCATTTTGCCAATGCGTAGGAAACCGGCGATTGAGATTAATCCGGGTGACATCGAGATGGAATTCTCGCGCTCTGGTGGTGCTGGTGGTCAAAACGTCAACAAGGTAGAGACCGCGGTACGCTTAGTCCACAAACCAACAGGCGTTGACGTGCGGTGTGAGAGCGAACGTTCGCAACTTAAGAACCGCGAAAAAGCCATGGCTATGCTGACTGCAAAGCTTGAGTCGCTCCACGAAGAAGAAGAAGCCAAAAAGCACGCCGCCGAGCGTAAGAACCAGATTGGTACTGGCGATCGCTCTGAGAAGATCCGCACGTATAACTTTCCGCAAAACCGTATCACCGACCACCGAATTAAGCAGTCATGGCACACTATAGAAGCCACTTTGGCCGGCGATCTAGACGCGATTGTCGACGCACTAACCGCTGAGGCAACGGCAATTGCGGAATAATCGGGGCTGTGGTAGTATGCCCGCGCAGCGCGCAGAGTCGCGTTTTTATCTTATTACAAATATGTCAACAACTAACGAAAACCAAACCCTCGTGGAGCGTCTCTTTGCAGCGGGCGCACACTTTGGCTTTTCAAAGAGCCGTCGTCACCCGTCGGTTAAGCCGTTTTTGTTTGGAAACAAGCAAGGTACGGACATCTTTGATCTCACGAAGACCGCTGCACTGGTCGTCGAAGCCAAGGCGGCACTCGAAGCAGCCGGCAAAGACGGCAAAACCGTCCTTTTCGTCTCAACCAAAGACGAAACCGGCCCGATCGTAAAACAAGAAGCAGAGCGGGCTGAGTCGCCGTACGTGGTAAACCGCTGGATCGGCGGTATGCTCACCAACTTTAGTGAAATTAAAAAGCGCCTTGACCGCCTCCACCAGCTCACCGTAGAAGGTGAGTCTGGCGAGCTCGAACGTAAGTACACCAAGAAGGAGCGCGTTATGATCGGTCGCGAGATCGACAAACTCACCTTTAACTTTGGTGGCATCAAGCAGCTCGAGGATACCCCTGCCATGCTCGTGGTCGTTGACCCACGACATGATCAAATTGCTGTTCGCGAAGCAAACGACAGCAATATTCCGGTGATTGGCCTCATGAGTTCTGACAATNACGTTGAGCTCGTGCAGCACCCAGTTATTGCCAACGACGCTCTCCAGGCAAGCGTGCAAACCATCCTCACCGAATTGGTGGATGCTTACCTCGCTGGCAAAGCAGCGTTTGTGCCAAAACCAGCTGCCAAGACTGCTCGTCGCAGCGTACGCAAAGAGGCGTAGTCACGACAGAGACTTACAACCCTAACCACGTTCTATCGTATGGAAATTACCTCAGCCATGATTAAGGAGCTGCGTGATACTACTGGTATCTCCGTCATGCAGTGTAAAAAGGCTCTCGAAGAGGCCGGTGGCGATATGGAGAAGGCCACCATCATTCTTAAGAAGAAACGCAGTGAGGCGGCTGACAAAAAGTCAGACCGCGAAATCGGTGCGGGTGCAGTGGGTGTCTACATGCATAACACCAACGAGGTGGCAGCTCTCGTAAAACTCGGTTGTGAGACCGACTTCGTAGCTAAGAACGAAGAGTTTGTCGCGCTCGCCAACGATATTGCCATGCACGTAGCGGCGATGGCTCCCCGGTACATCTCACGTGAGGAGCTGCCTGAGGAGGCGATCGAGAAGGCCAAAGAGGTATTTTCCGGGGAGGTGGCCGACAAGCCTGCTGACATGCAAGAGAAGATTATGGAAGGCAAGCTCGCCTCGTACTTTAAAGAGCAGATTCTACTCGAGCAGGCGTTTGTGAAAAATCCTGAGGTAACCATTGCCGACATGGTGTCGGGTGCTGTACAGAAATTTGGAGAGAACATCACCATTGCTGAGATTAGCCGACTCGCGGTAAAATAGGTCGTAATGACCGCTCTTGAGACTATCATCGTAGGGAGTGGCGCTGGAGTAGTAGCTCTGGCGCTGCTCTTTTACGTTGAGACCGCGCGGGGTCGCCGATTTGGCGAAGGTGTTCGACGCTCACTCGACGCCGTCGTCGACTGGTGTATTGTGCGTTGGCACACGCTGATGCTCTACATTGGGAGTGGCGCGGGTCGAGTTGGTCTACACTACCTCCTGCACCGTCTGCTGCGCAGCTGCGCAGCGGGCTTGGAGCGACTCCGTACACTTGTCGAACGGCTGCAGCGACGCAACCGTCGGATTGCTCGTTCGGTGCAGGCAGCGCGGACGGAGTCACACCTAACCGCAATTGCCGAGCACAAGCACGCGACCGCACTAAGCGAGACAGAAAAGGCGGCGCTCAAAGAGAAGAGTTTAGAAGGATAGTGGACTTGCAATTTAGCGAGTTGTTGCCATAATAGCGCGACACTATTTGCCACCTTAGCTCAGTTGGCTAGAGCAACGGTTTTGTAACCCGTAGGTCCCCGGTTCGAGCCCGGGAGGTGGCTCAGATGGATGGAGTTGTGATACCGTGGGACGTTGTCACAAAGTTTTGGTAGACCGCAGGTGCACACCTGTTCGAGCCCGGGAGGTGGCTCAGATGGATGGAGTTGTGATACCGTGGGACGTTGTCACAAAGTTTTGGTAGACCGCAGGTGCACACCTGTT
>PAMC01000009.1 GCA_002710785.1 bacterium | reverse complement strand
ATTTTTACCTAGCGACCATCTGCCCGTCAATTTTCCAACTCGTCACTCGTTCTGCTGCCACTTTCTACTCCCTGCTCCTCCACCTCTCACTCTATTTACATATTGTGCGAACTAATTATTATAACGTAATCATTTATTCTCTTTACGTAAACCAAAAGCGTGCTCATTTGAGCACGCTTTTGGTTTAAAGAACTTATCCTGTTCAGCCCACAAGGTCCGCTATGAGCGGACCTTATAAGCGGGTAAGTTCCTACAATCTTTCGATTGCACATTTATAATAACCTCTTTCCCCCAACTTTATACACCAGTTATCCCCAGGTGCTGTAAACAACTTTAGAGCGGCGGCAAGTAGTCGAGCGGGTCAAGGTACCCCTCTACAGCGGCAAATGGTGATTTAGCTGCACCACAGCTGGTAACCGACTTAAACTCGTTAAACTGTCGCACTTGCACCGCATCGGTAACGTAAAGGGTCCAGTGGAGGTGCGGGCCAGTTGAGTAACCCGTGTTACCGGTGTAGCCAATAACGTCACCTGTACGCACGGACTGCCCGCGCGTCACCCCGATGTAGCTTAAGTGCGCGTACAAACTCGAAAGGCCGTTTGGGTGGTCGAGCAAGATCCACTTACCCCATGAGTAACAACCAGGAACGATATCGGTGTTGCCAACGTCGCGGACAGTACCAGAGAGTGTCGCGTAGAGCTTGCTACCACTTGGTGTACCCAGGTCCATACCATTGTGCCGGCTGCCGCCGTACGCACCGGAGAGCGCAAATTTAGTGTACCCAAATCGTTGTGTGATGATGTTGTTATCGAGTGGCCAGCGAAAAACTGATGTCCCCGGAGTTGGGATTGAGCTCGGGTCGAGAATAAACTGGAGCTCTTGCTCAATTGCCTGTACCTCAGCCAAGAGCTGCTCACGGGCTGCTTTTTTCTCTCCAAGTAGACGCTGGTACTCACTCTCCTCGTTTTTGGTAGCGGTGAGGAGCTGATCTTTCTCAGCTTTGTTATTTACTAACACCTGTCGCTGGCCATTGTACTGGTCTTTAAGGTCAACCAGATCTTCGCGCTTTTCTGATTCTTCGGCCCGGTTATTTTCCAGATTGGCCTGCAGCGCCTGCAGCTGGCGCACTTGCTCCCCAACCGCGTTGCGGATGGTGTCGAGATCGTCGAGCTGCGTCCAAAAGTCAGAAAGATGCTCGTTGGTGAGAAGGATCTCGACCATTGTCTCGTCGTCGATTTCGTCGATGGTGCGAATGATTTCGGCAATAGCATCGCGGTTCTCACCAATGTCGCGAAGGGTGCTGTTAATCTCGATGGTAAGCTTACTAATCTCGAGGTCGGTGTTGGTAATGAGACCTTCTGTGTACTGAATGTCAGCGCTGATTTTACGTCGCTCAAGTTCCAAAGCCCGAATGGCTGCCTCTAAGGTAGAGCGCTCGGCGCCAACCTCCTGCAAAGCAGCTTCAAACTCAGCAATCTCTCTCTCAATTTCACCCAGTCGTGCCTCTCGGTCGGCAATCTGCGCCTTAAGCTCTTCGACCGTCTGGGCCGATACGGGTTCGCCAAGCACGACCCCCCCTACCCCGTAGCTGAGGAGCATTCCTAAGAAAAAGGCAATGGTCACTCTACGCCATTTCATACCAATATTTTACCACGATGACTACATGTCGTGCTGAGCCGCAAGTTTAAGAGCGGTACTGGCGTATTTATACACTTCTGGTCGCAAGTCTTTGTCTATCTTTTGCATTTCATCGAGTTCCGCTTGTGTCACCCAGACGCACTTCGCCTCTGCTGTTTTATCTTCTTCAGATTGTGGTCGCACTTCTCGATTTTGAGAGATAGCAACAAACACAAAAGCTGAATGATCGTGGTGTTCATTAATTTTGTGTCTATTTACATATATTGGCGGCACAAGATCTTGATTAGTTTTGGTATCTTCTTTTTTCCAACCGACAGGACCAATTAATTTTGCTTGTAAGCCGGTTTCTTCCCAGATTTCTCTCAAGGCCGCTTCGTTTGCATCTTCTCCTGCATCTATATGGCCGCCAGGTGCTCCCAGTTATGGTATTTGTCGTGAAAGCGCAATAACACAGCGTTATTATTGACGACATAGGTGTCGACACACAAATCAAGATAGTAGTTGTTATGTGCCATAGTCTAAATAATCACGCCATTCACTCTTGTCATAGTTTCCTCTTGTCCCAACACCCAAGAGCAGACAAACGGATCGGGTGAGCGTTCGCGGCCGGTGAGCGCCACCCGCAAGGGCCACAAGAGCTCCCCCTTCCCCACTTCCTCAGCGTATTCCCACAACGCCGCTTTAACACCCTCTGGTGAGCCAAAATCAGCGTTTTGGAGCAGTTTTAGCGCATTTTTGAGTCTCGGTAGCGCTTGTTCAAAAGAGTCGTCATTTTTCCATTTTAAGAGCTCCTTGGGCACCTCAGGTGCAGCGAACGCCCAGTCGTACTCCCCTGCTTCAGCAGCTTCGCGAATCTCAACCTGGTTATGTGTGCGCTCAAGTGCGGTGTCGGTTAGTTTAGCAGCTCGCTCCAGGCTAAACTGCGGTAAACTTCTAATCGTTGCTGGCAACGCATCCACGAAGTACTGCTCGCGCTCGGTTTGCGGCAGCAGTGCTAGGTACCCTTTATTCATCCACTTGAGCTTCTCTTCGTTAAAAGCACCACCCGACTTTTGGATACGTTCGAGTGAAAAAGCTTCTACCAGCTCCTCGCCCGGGAAGAGCTCCTGCTCACCGCCGGGGTTCCAGCCTATCAACGCTAAGAAGTTGCGCATAGCTTCGGGTAGGTAGCCGTCGGTACGGTACTCTAAGAGGTCTTTCGCTCCGTCGCGCTTGCTAAGCTTCTTTTTACCATCGGGTCCCATGATGGGTGGTAAGGTGACAAACTTGGGTAGTGGCAGCCCGAGCGCTTCGTAGAGGCTTAAAAATTTTGGCATGCTGGCAATAAACTCCTCACCACGCATAACGTGGGTGACACCCATCTCGTGGTCGTCGACTATGTGCGCAAAATTGTATGTTGGGAAGCCATCGGCCTTCATGATAATAAAATCGTCGAGCATCTCCTCACCGGCCGATAAATCGCCACGCACCTCGTCGTGCCACTCGCTGCGTTGTATAGTCGCTACCTTAAAACGTAGCGGCTGGGTGCCGTCCCACTCAGCAAAAGTCTCCGGACGATGGTTGCGAAAGAGAAACGGGCGCTTCTCGGCCTCTGCTGCAGCACGAAAGCCAGCCACCTCGTCGGCTGTATATGGGTCTGGGTACGCGAGCCCTTTCTCGATGAGTGTCTGGGCGTAGCGACGGTACACCTCAAGCCGATCCGATTGCAAACAAGAGCCGAACGGCCCCGGCTTGTCTGGGCCGTAGTCCCAGGTAATGCCTAGCCACTCTAAGGATTCTTGGATGTGGGCAATTGACCCTTCAACCTCACGGTTTTTGTCGGTGTCTTCAATGCGCAAAATAAACTCACCCCCGTGCTTTTTTGCAAAGAGATAGGCAAACAGTGCAGTGCGTACACCACCGATATGCAAAAAACCAGTTGGTGACGGAGCAAAACGAGTTACAACGCTTGCCCCGTTAGGATTTTGATTAGATGTATCCATGTTTTGTAAAGACTGAGCAGAAAAATCTCTAATGGGGTTTTCCATAGCTATCTTAGTGCTCAGCGGCAATGCCAAGCGTCGTACCGGCTAGCTTAGCAGCTGCGTCAGGGTTCGTAAATTGTCGTGCCGCTTCAGCCATGGCCTGGTACACCGCCTGGTCGCTCATGATGCGATTAACTTCTGCGGCCAAGAGGCCATCGGTTAAGTTGTGTTCCTCAACTACACTAGCGGCCCCACTGCGGGCGTAGGCGTAGGCGTTGGTGCGCTGGTCGTGGCTGATAGCTTCGGGGATAGGAATAATAATTGCCGGCTTTCCCTTTAGTGCAGTCTCAAAAATACTGGTGCTCCCCGCCCGACTAACGACCAAGGCCGCAGCCTCCAGTGCTGCTGCCATAATGTCGGCACTGACGTGTCCAAGCACAAAGTATCGCTCCATCAGATGCGCCGGCAAACCACGCGCAAGAGCGGTCTCCTGCACTGCTTTGATGTTGTCCTCTCCTGCCTGGTGGATGAGTAGGTAGTTTGGCAGCAGCTCATCGAGACTGTCGAGCACTAACGTGTTAATGCGCTGCGCCCCCAGCGAGCCACCAGTAACAAAAATAATCGGGGCGTCGCTTGCAATACCGAGCGCCTGCCGCGGGTTGGGATTAGCTTTGAAAAACGCTTGGCGAATCGGAATACCGGTGAGCGCAGTTTTGTCTGCTGGGAAATACTTGGCTGCGTCGTCGTAACTAACGGCTATGTAACGTGCGAACCGTTTGGCGAGGCGGTTGGCGCGACCTGGTACAGCATCCGATTCGTGAATGATAATCGGAATGCGTAAAAAAGCTGCCGCCAGTACCACCGGCACACTTGTGTAGCCACCTTTACTGAGCAGTACGTCTGGGTAGTCGCGGTACAGCTTAATCATTGCTTGAAAGACACCCAAAATAATTTTTACCTTATCGAGCAGGTTACGTACGGAGAAGTACCGCCGTTGCTTACCAGCCATGATGTAGCTAAAGCGGATGGAACGCTCGTCGAGTCGGTCTTGGCGGTACGGCTCGGGGCCGTAGTAGATCAGTTCGCAGTCGGGTTGTTGCTCGCGCAGCGCTTCAGCCACCGCCATCAGCGGATAAAAATGCCCACCGGTACCCCCACCGACTAGTCCGATTCGTGCCTTCATTACCTGTAAGTATACCCCACCTTTACGATGCCACCGGCTAAGAAATGCAGTGAAAATACTCACCAGTTATATTGTTTCAGCAATGTTTCTGAGTGGCTGCAAAGCCGACGTGATACGTCAGTGTCAACGTTAGGGTCGGGGTATACCCCACCCTTACATTTTATGAGTCTCGACATGTGATACAGAACTTAATTGCGAACGCTCAATTTGTTGTGTTTGCTTGATTATGTTTCAGAACAACGCACGACGATCACATACAAAAAATGTTAGGGTCGGGGTATAGCGCGCTAGCGATCGTGTGCGCCTAAGCTCGTCAACAGCTACCGCTTAATGCGCTGCTGGTACTTGGAGACATTGAGAATGATCCCGACGGAGGCCAGAGTCACCAACAGCGCCGTCCCCCCGTGGCTAATAAACGGCAGCGGCAAACCGCCCAGCGGCGCCAGCGCAACCATAGCGGCAATATTTAAAAACGCTTGCACAACGATGAGAGTTACTAACCCGACCACCAGGAGCATACCAAACGCATCTTTGGCGTGCGTGGCAATGCGGTACCCCCGAAAGGTAAACGCCGCAAACAGTGCAATCAGGACCAAGGAGCCAACAAACCCAAACTCCTCAGCGTAGACGGCAAAAATCGAGTCGCCGATTGGTTCGGGCAGGTACTCAAACTTTTGAATACTCTGCCCGTAGCCGCGACCAAACAAACCACCCGAACCAACGGCAATAAGCGATTGCTGCACCTGGTAACTGGCTCCGAGCGGGTCTGCCTCAGGGTTAAAAAAGGTAGTGATACGGTCCATGATGTACGGTCGCGTAAAAGCCAGTGCCGCGACGAGTGCGAGGGCTATCAGCACGGCCACTGCAACGTCGCGCCACCGACCACCGGCGGCCACAAACATAGCTGTGGCAGCAGTAGCCATAATGAGAAACGTGTCGGTATCGGGCTGCAGGAGCATGAGCACCCCAACAGCGCCAACAATACCAAAAAACGGCAAGGCTCCGGTCGTAAAGTGCTTAAGCTGCTTTTGCATACCCGAGAGCCAGGTCGCCAGGTAGACAACGAACCCAATCTTTAGGACCTCAGCCGGCTGAAGGCTAAATGGTCCTAAATCGAGCCAGCGCTGGGCGCCGCCGTAGCTAAAACCAAGTGGCGTAAACACCAAAAGCGTTAAGCCAATACAAAAGAGAAAGATGTAAAACGCGTATTGTCTCCAGTTGCGGTAGTAGACCTGACTTAAGAACGTGAGCGCTAGCCCCCCGCCAATAATGCCAAACAACACCTGGCTACTCGCCACTGAAGAGAACGACGCGCCGCTACGTGCCAAGAGACCAAGCGAAGCGGAGGAGAAAATAAAAAACCCGCCACCCACCAAGATGACGACAATACTGAGTAGGATACGGTCGATTTGCTTGCTCATGGGTACTTTAGAAGGTCACCGCTAAAATCATACCAATTACCGCAGCCATAAAGCCAAGGATCCAGTACCGCATGGTGACTTTGTAGGCCGGCCACCCGAGCGCTTCAAAGTGGTGGTGCAGTGGTGCGACCAAGAAAACCTTCTTATTCCATAGCTTTTTGGAGATAATTTGTATCGCATTAACACCCACCGTGATTACCAAGAGGATACCAATGATTGGCAAAAGCGAGACACCCTCCCCACCTCCGAGCGTGTCGGTCATAAACACGATAATGGTGAGACACATGGTAAGCGCCATGATGCCGGTCTCGGTCATGTAGAAGCGAGCTGGCGGGATGTTGAACCACAAAAACGCTAAGATACCACCGACAATCGCTGCACAGAGTGCCGCGAGGTCAAACTGGGTTTGGTGGTATGCGATGCCGGCGTACGCAATAAAGATAAACATAAATACTCCACCAGAGAGACCGTCGAGTCCGTCAATAACGCTACTCATGTAAATACACAAGGCGACAAAGACATAAAACGGTATGAACCAGATGCCGATATCGACGGGTGTAAACCCGAGCAAACTTACGCTACTCACTTCGAGTTTGTCGTAAAACCACCAGCCACTAAAGAGTGCAGTTGCAGTCACAACCCCAAGGCGCATGGTGAGCGATAAGCCACCGGCAAAGTGCCCGCCCCGGTCGATAACAATAAAAAGATCGTCGATAAACCCAACTACCGCCCCGATTAAAAGTGCCACCAGCGGCAGCCACGTCTGACTACGGCTTAAAAAATCGATCTCACCAAAGTATCCGTTTGGTAGCAGCGCTCCCAAGAGCGAAAAAGCTACGACGGTGAGTATGGTGGCGCAAATAATAACCAAACCACCCATACGTGGCGTGTTGGTATCTTTTTCTTTGTGCAGTTCGTCAAAAATTGGTGTCCCACCGCCACCGTAACCATTACCTTTGCCAGCTTTCTTCTTCCAGACGCGATACTTGTAGAGGTAGTGCGTGATGATTGGCGTTATTAGCACACCAACAATAAATGCGAGAACGGTCGGCAAAAAGACTTTAATGAGAGCGGATTCCATACGGTATTATTGCAGCGCGTCGATGGTTGCTGCGACAAGACGGTTCACATCCTCAAACCGGCCTTGCCAAGTAGAGCCCAGTGCTACCACCACGACTGGGCGATTAACACCAGCGTCAAAGGCTACCACCAAGTTACCACCAGCTAGTTCGGTGTAGCCAGTCTTGGAGCCAATAATACCTGGTACCGAAACGACATTTTGGTTGGTATTACGCGCGCTGTGCACGATGCCATTTTGGCTAATTACCGTGTGGGCCGGGTCGGCGGTCGATTCGATAATAGTCGGCTGCGACTCGAGAATATACTCCATCAAGAAGGCAATGTCTCGAGCTGAGCCGTAGGCGCCGGCCTCGTCCTCAGCAATATCGAGCCCAGTTGGGTTACGGAAGTACGTCTGCCCGAGGCCAAGCTCTTCAGCACGGATATTCATGAGCGCCACAAACGCCTCGGCTGGGTCGTTGGCGTCAAACTCACGCCCGAGCGTCTCAGCCACTGCGTACGCTCCATCGTTAGAGGAAGTCAAAAGCATCAAATCTGAGAGGTTTAGGAGTGTGAACTGCTCGTCTGCCAACAAACCACTGGCCCCGTCTTGATTAATAGCCCTTTCGCTTACCGTGATGGTGGTCGTGCCGGTTAAGAGTTCGTTGGCCACCAGTGCGGTCATGAGTTTGGTGATCGAAGCCAGTGGCAACTGCTTGTCAGCTGCGACCTGGTGTAGCACACGCTGCTCAGTAATGTCCCACACAAACACTGACTCTGCCTGTAGATTGAGTGGCGCAAACGCATTTAGGTCGGGTGTCTGAGGGGTCAAAGGAGCGAGGGTTTCTGCCACCACTGATTCGACTGCTTGAGGCTGCAGCGCCGCTATAATTTTCGGTGTAACACCAGCTCCAAGCAGGAGCAACAACATCACCGCTAACACGGTGAGTTGCGAGAAGATGGGCACCCGCTCGATATCGTCGCCGCTGCCATCTACCTCAAGCTCTACGTGTTGCTCTACGTTGCTCATAGGTAAATGGTATCACATTTACACCTCTGTTTCTGTGGCCATTTCTTGTTCAAAAGTATCAAGTTGGTTGAGTACTTGTTCGTAGTTTGGCAGTGCTGTTTTGGCAGTGATCCCAAGATGCGCCAGTAAATCTGAAGTGGCTCGGTACTCAACACGCTTGCTGCTACTGCCTCGCTCAATCAGGCCGCGGACCATTAAGGTGCGCAAAATGTAGGAAGAATTTACACCGCGAATGCGGTCGATCTCACCGCGCGTAATTGGCCCGCGGTAGAGCACGATAGCTAGCGTTTCGGCCCCGGCTTTGCCGATATCACGCTTTAGCTCATCGCGACGCAAGTCCTCGATTAAGGCATCGTGCTCAGGCGCGGTCACAAGGCTTAATTCACTGTCAGTTTCAAGAAGTCGGGTAGCACCCGCTTCCAACCGCTCTTTAAGTACAGCAATTGCCTCAGCAAGCGCTTCAGCTGATACGTTAAGCTGCTTTGCGAGTACAGCTTTAGCCACTGGTTGCGCCTTAAAAAACAAGATCACTTCAAGCCTCTGATCTAACATTTTTTCAAACATAGGCAACAGTATATCATCGGTATTGCGGAGTACTTAAGTCATGTCGCTCAACGGTGATATCTTCAAAGCGGTTGAGCTGTGCTACCAAGATACTTCCCTGCTTCACGCTTTCTAAAATAGCTAAAAAACCGACAATAACTGTTTTTGGCTCTGCTTCTCCGGCTACGAGTTCGCGTAGTGAGGTGGCGCGGGCGCGCTCGATTCGATCGTACAGTCGCTCAATCATTTGCTCCAAGCTAATAACAGGCCGCACCTGCACACGAGGCTTCACCTCTTTGATCGGTAAATTTTGTAGTACGTTAGCGATTGCCTCATGGAGCGCAGATGGTGTGGTGTACTGGTCGGGCGAAAACAGCGGTTCTTTGCTCGGTACGTACTGACGCTCGTGCAGCATATCCTGGCCAAAGAGCTGTGCAACCGACTCTGCCGCTTGTTTGAATATTTGGTACTGCTTAAGTCGGATTTCTAGGTCGTCGATGGCACTCTCCTCCTCATCGGTTAGCTGCAGTACTGGCAGAAGTGACTTACTTTTAATCAAGAGCAGTGTGGCAGCCAGTTGCACAAAAGCAGCCGTGTTCGGGAGCGAACGCTCCTGCATGTCACTCACCATCGCCATGTACTCGTCGGTTACTTCGGCCAGAGATATGTCGTTAATAAGGAGCTTGCGCTTCTCTACCAGCTCTAACAACAGCTCCATCGGTCCTTCAAAAACGTCAGTCTTAACCGCAAAAACACTGGCCCCGTTAGAGGGTTTTTCGTTCAAAGTCACTGTTTCGTTATCAACTCGCATACTCTCAAAGTACTACCTTCTAACGGGGCTGGCGTCCACCGTCACGCTCTCATTCATATAGAAATTGTAGCACTCTAGCTAGCGAAGAAACCTTCTTTCTCCATCTGGTCGTGTACGACGTTAGTAAAGCGCGACATGTACGGAAAGTGTTCGATGTACGGGCGCTTTATACGGTCGGCATCTTCACGTGTCAACCCCATTGAGAGCGACCACGCTCTCCCCCTTCTCGTTGTACATATGAAAGAGCGGTTCGATTTAATCGACACCTTTTACAAACTTCGCCTCCGGCGTTTTTAAAGCTTCATATTCGGCCACCGCAGCAATTACATTGTTGAAATGAAATATTACTGGGAAAATTGCCATTATCATCGCTTTGTTACCGGCCATACTCCTCTCAATGCTAACTTGATTTTTGTGTAACACCTTTTTATGCCCTGGCTGTAACATTGCAGCGCGGGCTCAACTTTATCTAAAGCTCTCACGAATTGTTGCTACGTCCATATTTAAAGAGCTTCAGCCAGGGTGACCAAGAGGCGGACTGGTTCGCCAGTGGCCCCTTTGGCCAGTTTGTCTTCGGCCGTTGCTTCCATGCGCGGCGCCATGTCGATGTGCGCCCAAGGTACGTTTTTAGGAGCAAAGTTTTGCAGAAAAGCTCCACCCTCGATTGTGCCGCCAAAGCGAGAGAAGTTGGTGGCAATGTTTGCCAAGTCGGCGCGCGTGCTCTTAAGCGGCTTTTGGTACTCCTCCCAGACTGGTAGCGGCCAGGTGTAGTCGCCACTCTCTTCACCCAGGTCAATGAGCAAGCGTTGCAGCTCCTCGTCTGGAGTCATAATAGCGTGTGCCTGTTGCCCAAGTGCCACGAGTGAGGCGCCGGTGAGGGTGGCCACGTCGATAATCATTTTGGGATTAAAGCGCTCGCTGTAAGTTAGTGCGTCGGCCAGTGCGAGCCGCCCTTCCGCATCGGTGTGTAGCACTTCGACAGTTTTGCCATTCATGGCGGTAAAAATGTCGCCCGCCCGCATGGCCTCAGCAGAGACAGCATTTTCAGCTGCCGCAACGATGCCAATAACATTTTTCTTTAGCTTCAGCTTGGCGATCGCTTGCATCGCACCAATTACTGCCGCCCCACCCGACATGTCGAGGTGCATATCGTGCATGGCCCCAGACGGCTTGACGTTAAGACCACCGGTATCATAGGTAATACCTTTACCAACCAAGACGAGTGGTCGCTCGGCCTTCTTGCCGCCCATGTAACTCATGGTGATGAGCTGCGTTGGTTCCTTAGTGCCCTGCCCAACTGCCAGCAACAAATTTGCTTTAAGTTTCTTTAACTCTGCTTCATTGTGCACCTTAATCTTTACTGACGTGGCTTTAAGCGTCTTTTTTGCGGCGGCTGCCAGTTGGCGCGGACTCATGTCAGCCCCACTAGTGTTGGCGATGTCACGCGTAGTATTGGCGGCCGCAGCTACTACTTGTCCCTCCACAAAACCTCGTTTAGCTTCCTTGTTTAAGCCATTGCAGAAACAAATTTCTTTGAGTTCTTTGGCTTGTTTACCTGTCTTCTTGGTTTTGTATTTTGTGAATTCGTAGTTAGCTAAGAGCAAGTTCTCAGCGATTGTACGCAACACCCATCGCTCACCGTATTCCTGCAGTTGCGGAAAGAGTGAGTTTGAGAGCTGCACTGCCAAGTACTCCACCTGATGTGCTTTGGCAGCTCGCACAATGCTCCGCACGAGCAGGCGAAACTTTCGCGGGGTAACGTCTTTGTACTTCCCGACCCCCATTTTGTAGCTGAGTGTTCCGTCAGCTGCCTCGACAAGCCGATGGTTGCTGGCTGGATCTTCACTCACTACTAAGCGGCAGTACTTCTTTGCTACTTTACTAATATCTTTCTCGGTACTGGTGAGCCTCATAGGTTAGGTGTTTTCTGGCGTGTCTTCTTGCGACAGCAGTGTGTCGATGCGGTTCATGTCGCGCGGGAACATAGTGGCTTCTTTGACGTTCTCCAAGCCGCAGTACTTCATGGTGAGGCGCTCCAAGCCCATACCAATACCACCGTGAGGAGCAATACCATACTTAAAGGCTTGCAGGTAGAAATCGAACTTCTCTGGGTCGAGGCCCTTTTGTGCAATACGCTCCTTTAGCTCAGTGTAGTCGTGGACACGCTGTCCACCTGAGCACATCTCGAGGCCGCGAAAGAGAAGGTCAAAGCTGCGGGTAAACTCTGGGTTATCTGGGTCAACATGCGTGTAAAACGGACGCTTGCTGGTTGGAAAATGGGTCACAAACACAAAGTCACTACCCCATTCTTTGGCTGCGTACTCACAGAGGAAGCGCTCATCTTCGGGTTCTAAATCTGGTTCGTTAGTTTTGTCTTCACCGGTCTCTTGCTTAATCAGCTGCTGCGCGTCACGCAGGGTAAGGGTCGGGAAAGTCTCGGGTGTTTGCGGCACAGCTACTCCTAAGAGCTCGAGCTCAACTTTGCAGCTTTGCGCCACATGCTCAGTGATGCTCTTCATGAGCTCTGTCACCAACGCAATTACATCGGTGTGATCTTTAACAAACGCCATCTCGAGGTCGAGCATTGAAATCTCGCTTAGGTGACGAGAAGTTGCGCTTTTCTCAGCCCGGAAGGTTTGACCAACAGCGAACACGCGCTCGTACACGGCAGCCATAATCTGCTTGTAGAGCTGTGGACTAGTAGCGAGGCTCGCACTGCGCTCTTTGAAGTACTCGACTTTAAACACCTCAGACCCACCTTCCGCATCACCACCGACCAGCTTAGGTGCTTGAAACTCAACAAACCCCTGACTAACCAAAAACGAGCGGTAGGCGTGCAGAATGTGGTGCTGCACTTTAAAAATCGCGCGCTCACGCTCACGGCGCAGCGTGAGTGGCCGGTTATCGAGCAGCGTTTCTAGGTTAAGCTCGGTATTAAGCTCAAATGGCAAGCCTTCAGCTTCGCTCAATACTTCAATACTGGTGATTTCAAGCTCGATGTGACCGTTTGGCTGCTTCTCGTTGACTTGTTTTTCGTCCCGTGGTTTTACNATTCCAGTTACCGTAACTACACACTCTGGCTTGAGCGCTTTGGCTACCTCGAGCACCTCTGGCTTACCAAACACGACACCCTGCACGTACCCGCTGCGATCGCGGAAATCAAAAAAAGCTACCTTACCCTGGTTGCGAGCCACGTCGACAGAGCCTTGTATCATGACTTCGCTATCGACGTGCTCGTCGAGTGCGCTGATTAGTGTTCGTTCCATATCGTTATACCGTTATACCGTTATAAGTTAATGCCAATAGCCGTACGGACGCGGCTCAGGGTTTCGTGTGATGTTGTTCTCGCTTTCTCAACGCCGGCAGTCAGCACATCACGCACGTCCGCGTCGGTGATTTGCGCTCGCTTCTCGCGCATTGGTGCAATAAAAGCTTCGAGATCAGCAACGAGCTGCTTTTTGAGGTCACCGTAGCGACCTTTGTTGGCTTCGTAGATCGGCGCCAACTCCTCCTCACTCTTGAGCAGTCGGTGGATGGCGTACACGTGTTCTGGGCGGTCTCCTTTGGAGTCAGTCAAAATACTCATGACCGCCCGCTCAATTTCTTCGGTAGTACCAAAAAGTGGGATCGTATTACCACGACTCTTGCTCATTTTCTCGCCGTCCGTGCCAGGCACCACGCCGACACCTTCGAGGATCATTTCTTTGGGTTCTTTAAGAAGCTCAGCGTTGTATGCTCGGTTAAGTTTGCCGACCGCTTCGCGCGTGTACTCGAGGTGCTGGCGCTGGTCCTCGCCCACCGGCACAACATCAATATCGTAGAGTGCAATGTCGGCCGCTTGCAGCATTGGGTAGGTAAAGAGGCCAGCGTTGGCCTCAAGGCCTTTAGCCACCTTGTCTTTATAGGCGTGCGCGAGCTCTAAAAACGGCACCGTTACCATACAGTTGAATACCCAAGCAAGCTCGGTGTGGTCTTGGTTATCTGACTGACGGAAAATTACACACTCGTTTGGGTCGACGCCCACGGCCATGTAGTCGCGCACCACGTTGTAGATGTTAGCGCGCAGCGCCTCTGGATCGCGCAAGCTGGTGAGAGCGTGGTAGTCGGCCACCATGAGATGACTCTCGTAGTCGCGGTAGATATCCAAAAATGGCTTAAGAACACCAAAGTAGTTACCGATATGTAGGGCACCCGACGATTGTAAGCCGGTTAAGAGTCGCTGTTTCATCCCGTTAAAGACAGGTCGCGGCATTCAGGCCACTCGCTGTTTTAGAAGTTATTAATATATTCGACATAGTGTAGTCCGATCAATCCCGTAACCGCAGTCTCTAACGGGATTCATGAGGGTGATACTACCAAATTACACCGTAATGAGCTACCACTGTAGCGGAAAACTTACGACCAACGTAGTCGTCCGTGCATTGCGCTCTACACTTAGGTGGCCGCCGAGCTCGAGCCAGTGCTCAGCGAAGGTGGAAAATTCGGCTTTGGCGTGGGTATTTACTACGTAGTCGATGCTGCAGTGTAGGTAATCGTGCTGAGAGTCCTCAAGGAGCTGTACGTTGATGGCTCGTGATTGGTTTTTGTGCATCGCGTACTCCAGCAGGGTCGCAAGAGCGTTAATACACGACTTTGGCTCGGTGCTCACAACTCCCCGACCGTGCAGGACGTGGTTGCGGTAGCGTACCCACTGACCGCGCTTTAAAGCGCGACGACGCAGCTGCTGCACTTGGTGATCAACCGTCTCAATAAAATTAAGATCTTCAGCTTTCTCAGCTGGTGTAAAAACAAGCGGGCCAGTGCTTAGCGTTGGGTGTGTCGGGTAGTGGCGACGACCAAGCGGTATTAGAAGCACACTTAAGAAAACCAGCGCAAACCCAGCTGCGATAATCATGGTGTAGCCTACACCGGACACAAAGCTAACCGTCCCTGCGCCGATAACCGCCCCGTAGTTACTGTTGCCTGCCGCCAACAAAACGACTCCCATCCCAAGCACTAAAGCCGCGCCATTCAGCCACCACACAGACAGTTGTGGTGCAAACGTGGTGCGAATGCGTCCGGCTACAAACACGAGGAGCAGAAAGAGAAGTGGCGCTTCGAGCAACGTCAAGTAGTAGGCAGCGGAGACATCTGAGATGATCGCAGCGAACACCTGTACACCCACCCACACCAAAAATAGCGTTAGTATGTGCAGCCGCGGCACAAACCGTTGGTGGACTGTGTCGTCTAAAAGCCAGCTTATAAGACCAACCCCGAGCGCCAAGGTTGTTAAGAGTCCATACACCGCTAGCGCACCAAAAGGAGCTGGGGTGAGCGAGGTCTGCAACACAAACCATAGACAGGTAGCGAGCACCAAGAAAATACCAGAATACACAAATGCTGGTACGAGAACGTGCGAATTAAGCAGTGTTCCCTTCACTTGTTACATTGTAGCACCAGCGCTCACCGCGCTCGGGACAGCTAGAGGAAAAAGAGGATGATGATCGGCACAAAGAGCCAAAAGAAGAAACTGCTTTCAGAGGCAAACAGCGCCTGGATCGGACCCGGATCGATGAGCTCGGTAACCGGCAGGGCGTGAAAGCTGTAGGTTAGTACGAGTACCGTAGCCGCCATGGCGTAGATGG
Source organism: bacterium (assembly GCA_002710785.1). Classification (GTDB taxonomy): domain Bacteria; phylum Patescibacteriota; class Minisyncoccia; order Phycocordibacterales; family UBA918; genus OLB19. The sequence continues at coordinate 27,151 of PAMC01000009.1, read as the reverse complement.
TTTTGCGGTGGATGCCGGTAAAGCCGCGATCGAAGTCGCCCTGGTGCAGGAGCCGGCCGAGAATAACCGTTGAGATCACGGTAAAGACGCCAAACACAACAATCCGTAGCACTGCTTCGCTCTCAGCACTGGCACCACCAAGGATGGTGTCGTAGTACGGAAACTCAAGCGAGATCAGAAGCGCAAAGTAGAGCCCCATAATGAGGTTAATGAGCGAGTGGCGGCCGCGAATGATGGCGTAGGTTAAAAACCCAGCAAACACAATGATGACGAACATTGATTCTTGCAGTACACCGAGAATAGTCGCGCTGTCCATAAATTACATTATAGCTCTCATCTAAAACGATGGAGCATTCAAACAGAGGATAAAATCATCGAGGGAGACTTAGTAAATTTAGATCCCCTCACCTCTAAGTTCCTCAATCAACTTCTTTGCTTTACGGCTTAGTTTGGCAGGTGTTTCGATACTAATTTTTACCAAGAAGTCGCCGCGGCTGGTTTCGCCGGTTGGCACCCCTTTCCCTTTAATACGTAGAAGTTCACCGTGCTGAACACCAGCTGGCACTTTGATGGTAACTGCGCCATCGAGGGTTTCGACTGCGTACTCATTTCCTAAAAGCGCATCAGTAAGCTTTACTGGCAGGTCGGTAACGAGGTTGTTTCCTTCTCGTTTGACTCGTTGGTCGCGCTCGACGTGGAGCTTGATGTATAGGTCGCCAGGTTGCCCACCAGGAATCGCCTCGCCGCGGCCGGTCATGCGAATAACCTCCCCGTCTTGGACGCCGGCTGGGATGGCAATCTCCACCTCTTCCTCCGCTCGGCGCACCCCCACTCCAGCACAGTGGCCACACTTTTCTTTCGGTACCTGTCCACTACCCTGACACACATCACAGACCTTCACCGTCTGGAAGGTGCCCATAATGCTCTGCCGAGTCTCACGAACCCGACCTTGACCATTGCAGGTGCCGCAGCTCTCAAGCTCAGTCCCCTCTTTGGCGCCAGTGCCGTTACAATGTTCACACTGACCCTGCTTTGTTAGGCGAACGGTGCGGGTGGTACCAAACACCGCTTCTTTAAATGGCAGATTGATATCGATTGAGATATCGTGCCCGCGCCGCTGATGGGTGCGGCCCCCGCCACCAAATGCGTCACCAAACTGCTCAAAAATGTCGTTAATGTCAAACGAAAAGCCTTGCCCGCCAGCAGCCTGCTGGAAGCCCGAAAAATCAAAACCACCAAACCCGGCACCCTGCCCGCCAGCGCCCGCAAACGCGTGGCCGTAGGCGTCGTACTCTGCACGCTTCTTGTCGTCGCCTAAGACGGCGTAGGCTTCGCTAATTTCCTTAAACTTGGCTTCGTCGCCAGTCTTTTTATCGGGGTGGTACTTGGCGGCTAGCTTTCGAAACGCCTTTTTAATTTCGTCTTTGTTAGCTCCTTTCTCGAGCCCGAGGGTTTTGTAATAATCGTTACTTTGTGCCATACGTATGTGAGCGTTACGATGCTCTAGTGAGTCGCTATGTATCATGTATGATACATAGCGACTCTAAGAGTTTCGAACTAGTCTTTGTTCTCTTCCCCTTTATCTTCTTCAGTGACTTCTGCGTCGCGTACTGGTTCCTCAGTACTCTCGCCAGCCGATTCTCCCGCGCTGGCGTCAGCTGCAGCTTTTTGCATTACTTCGCCAATTTTTTGCATCTCAGTTGAGAGAGCTTCGGTGGCGGTTTTGATCGCGTCAACATCGTCTTTATCCTTCACTTCCTTAAGGGCTGTTACTTTGGCTTCAATCGCCTCAGTTACCTCCTTACCAGCCGCTTCGGCATGATCTTTAACCGCCTTCTCGGCCGTGTAGATCATCTGCTCAGCCAGGTTGCGGGTTTCGATAACCTCTTGCTTCTTTTTGTCTTCGTCAGCGTGCGTCTCAGCGTCAGCTTTCATCTTCTCGATATCATCTTCGGTGAGACCTGAGTTGGCTTCGATGCGAATTGACTGTTCTTTTCCGGTCGACTTATCTTGCGCAGTTACGTTGAGGACCCCGTTGCTATCGACGTCGAAAGTCACCTCAATTTGCGGCACACCGCGCGGTGCTGGTGGAATACCGTCAAGTACAAACTTACCAAGCGACTTATTGTCGGTTGCCATTGGGCGCTCACCTTGGGTGATACTAATTTCGGTTGAGGTTTGGTTGTCAGCAGCAGTGGAGAAAATTTGTGACTTCTTAGTTGGAATGTGCGTGTTCTTCTCGATTAGTTTTGTCGCTACACCACCCATAGTCTCGATTGAGAGTGAAAGCGGAATAACGTCTACGAGTGTGATATCTTGCACGTCACCCTGGAAGATACCAGCCTGAATGGCTGCACCAAGGGCCACTACCTCGTCTGGGTTAATGGTCTTGTTCGGCTCTTTACCAAAAAGCTCTTTTACCGCCTCGGGCACTTTCGGCATACGGGTTTGTCCGCCAACGAGCACAATCTCATCGATTTCGCCCTTCTTGAGACCGGAGGCCTCAAGTGCTCGTTTAGTAATCTCAATCGAACGGTCGACGTATTCAGCAGCGAGCTCTTCGAGCTTAGCGCGCGTCAAGGTAATGAGAAGGTTCTTCGGGGTACCGTCGACGTTCGCGATAAACGGAATGTTAATCTCGGTCTCGCCAGAGCTCGAGAGCTCCTTTTTAGCTTTCTCAGCCTCGTCATCCAGACGCTGCAACGCGAGCGGGTCTTTACTTAGGTCGAGACCTTCTTCTTTCTTAAATTCATCAATAAGAAAGCGTACGATCTCTTGATCGATGTCGCGACCACCCATGTGGGCGTCGCCGTCAGTAGCTTGCACTTCAACCACATCGTCACCTACCTCGAGTACAGTCACGTCAAACGTACCACCACCAAAGTCGTAGACGACAATCTTCTCGTCCTTTTTCTTGTTAAAACCGTAGCTGAGGGCAGCCGCGGTTGGCTCGTTGATGATGCGTTTGACCTCCAGGCCAGCAATTTTACCCGCATCTTGCGTTGCTTTACGCTGCGCATCGTTAAAGTAGGCTGGGACGGTAATCACTGCTTCAGTGATGGTCTCACCCAACTTTGCTTCGGCATCGGCTTTGAGCTTACTCAAGATCATGGCAGAGACCTCCTCGGGGCGGTAGTCCTTATCACCCATTTTCACAATTACCCCCTTATCGCTCCCCTCTTTAACCTCGTACGGCACCACTTCTTTGTCTTTTTGGACAGCAGCGTCACTAAAATTGTGCCCCATGAAGCGCTTAATACCGTAAATGGTGTTCTCTGGGTTGGTGACAGCCTGACGTTTGGCAATTTGCCCCACCAAACGCTCTCCCTTCTTTGAAATAGCCACAATCGATGGTGTGGTGCGGTTACCTTCCGCATTTTCAATAATAATTGGCTCACCACTCTCAATAACCGCCATCGCGGAGTTTGTGGTACCCAAGTCAATGCCTAAAATCTTTGCCATATGTATTTGAATTCAAATAAATCAAGAACTTATAACTACTTTTGCGGGTCGTAAGATGGTTCCATTACGTTCGTATCCAAGTTGCACCACATCAACCACTGTCTCTGATTCGCTTTCATGCTCAGTAGTGCCAACTGCTTCGTGTCGCTCTGGGTCGAAACTCTCGCTCACCGGGTTAATGGCTGAGACGTTGTGTGCAGCTAAAATGCGCTCCAGTTGCGTATGAATACCTTCAACACCTTTTCGCCAGGCCTCGTCGGTGGCTTCCCAGGCGGCCGTATCCTTCATAGCCATGGTAAAGCTGTCGGCGAGTGGCAGCAAGGCTGCAACAAATGCGTTTTCGCTGCGCGCCAGAGCGGCTTTCTGTTGCTCCTCGAGACGCTTTTTAGAGTTTAAGAAGTCAGCTTTGATGCGCTGTACTTCCTCAAGCAGTTCGCGTTTTTCGGTATTAACCGCTTTAAGCTGCTCGCGCAGTTGCTTAAGTTTGTCTTTTTGGGTGGCAGCTTGCCCTTCTTCATCGGTAATCTCCAACTCCTCTTCGTCTGTTAGCTCCTCACCAGGTTCGTGCGTATCAGCGTGTGTCATGGGTACGCAGTCAGCTTACTATCAATTAATATCAGTGTACGTTTCGTCCGTTATCTTTCATCCGTACTCTTGCAGTATATATTTTTTCGTGGTGAACGTCAAAAAAAGTGAGCTACAGAGCGTAGCGAAATAGTGAACTTTGTTCCGAATTCTCCCCTGCATCAGGGCGAATTCCTGGAACTGGTAAATAATTTTTTGCATTAATTATTATCCACAGCCAATCTCTTGTCATTTATGTATCGGTATGCAGATAAGTGGTATTATTAGTGTACTCACTCGTATCGGGTGGGGAATGATCGGAGCGAAGCTCTACGCGCTCTGACCGGAGGTAGACATCGCAGGTTACGTGCAAACGTGGCTCGCGAGCACAGTCTCTAACGGTTGCGGTCTGTGTGGTGCATACGAGCCCATGTCGGTTCGTAGTGTACACCTTGGAGGGTAGGTTCCACATCTACAAGTACGCAGCACAGTCACTACCCGCAACTCACAAAACGCCCCCTTCTGGGGCGTTTTGTGTTTTAGCTTATAAAGTTAGTGAGCCAGTTGCTCAAGCGTTTTTACTTCCTGTAAGTCATAAGAACCTCCTACCCGGCCTCGCGGTTCGTCGCGCCAGGAATTGCGCTCCTCACAACGCTTCGGCTGTCAAAGCTAAAAAGTGCCCCAAACGGGGCACTTTTCTTAACGCTTTGACCATTGTGGGCGGCGGCGGGCTTTGCGGAGACCAAACTTCTTGCGCTCAACTGAGCGAGGGTCGCGCTTGAGAAACCCAAGTGGCTTTAAAACTCCACGACGATCAGCCTTTTCCTTAACGAGTGCGCGGGCGATGCCAAGCTTGATCGCGTCAGCCTGAGCTGAGAGACCGCTACCAGAAATGTGCACAGACACTTCGTAATTTTCGATCCCGGCGTCCTCGGCTTTGAGCACCGACTGCACCTCAAGCCGCTGTGCTTCATGTGGGAAGTACTCTTCGAGCGTCTTACCATTCACAGTGATAGTTGTCTCTTTAGCTGGTGTTAATCGAACCCGGGCACTGGCGGTCTTGCGGCGACCGATACCTTCGATGTAGGTTGCTTTTGCCATATACTTACTCGGTTACGATTAGGTTCTTCATTAATACTGCTTGCAGCTTGTTCTTCGGCAACATACCTTTAACGGTACGACGTACTACTTCGCTATAACCGAGACGCTCACCAAGGTGCTCAAGTGTCTCAGTAGAGCGACCGCCTGGGTAGCCAGAGTAGCTTTGGTAAATCTCACCCTTCTTCTTCTCTGGAATATCAAGTTTACTGGCGTTTTCGATAATCACTTGCACATCAGCAACTGTGTGCTTGGCGAAATCAACTTGGTCCTTGCCCATGAGCACGGTTGCTGCCTCTGTCGCCACTTTACCAAGGCGCTTGCCGGCGGCGTCGATGGTGTGTGTACGCATTGTCGTTTCAGTAGTCATACTATACAAGTTCAATTACAGACTGGTCGCGACCGTCCTTGACGCCCATTTTAATAATACGAGTGTACCCTCCAGTGCGGTCAGCATACTTGGGCGCAATCTCGTCAAATAGCTTTTTGATAACTACATCTTTTGGTTCGCCAAGTTTTGTGGCGGCATTGCGGCGCGCAGCCACAGTACCCTTCTTTGCGTACGTTACGAGACGCTCAGCAAACGGGCGCAGCTCTTTCGCCTTGGCAGTGGTGGTTACAATTTGGCCGTGCTCAATCAGCGAAACAGCGAGCCCACGCATTAGAGCCGTTCGCTGCGAGCGAGTGCGTCCAAGAGTTCGCTTGTTCTTACTGTGTTGCATACTCAATCGATTAGTCGGCGAATGAAATGTTCATGCCGCTGAGGAGTGATTCGATCTCCTCCACGCCTTTCGGGCCGATTCCGTCGAGCGCTAGAATATCATCCTTTTTCTTTTTGACAAGACCGCCGAGCGTACGGATACTCGCTTCTTCCAAAGCGCTTAGGGTGCGCGGTGGCAGGTCAAGGGTCTCTATGCGGGTCTTGAGCACATCAGGGTCAACCTCGGTAGCTGCAGTTTCAGCTTCGTCGGCTGTCTCCTCCTCTGCTTCGGCTGTGTCTTGGAAGCCGATCACAGCTTTAAGTTGGTGCACCATGACTTCAATAGCCTGCTCAACAGCTTCGCGAGGCTCCATTGTACCGTCGGTTTCGACAAAGAGACGTAGACGATTGTAGTCGGTACGGTCACCAACACGCATATTTTCTACTTCGTAGTTTGCGCGGCGAATTGGCGTAAACACCGCATCAAGGGCAATGGCCCCAATGTCAACCTTCTCCTTTTGGTGTACCTCGCGGGCCACGTACCCCATACCCCGCTCTACGGTTACCTCAATGTCGAGCTTAGCAGTTTTGTTGGTGATTTCAGCGATGTGCTGCTCAGGACTGAGGATCTCTACCTGTGAAGGTGCGTCAAGATCAGCTGCCGTTACCATTCCGGCGCCACTTTTCTTTAACGTAAAGGTTACTGGTTCGTCACTGTGAAGTGCCAAGCGGACACGCTTAAGGTTAAGCAAAATAGTGACCACGTCTTCTTTTACACCGCTGATGGTGTCGAATTCGTGCTTAACACCGTCGATTTTCACGTGCGTAATTGCAGCACCAGGAAGTGACGAGAGAATTACGCGACGCAGTGAGTTGCCGAGCGTATGGCCGTACCCAGGGTAGAGGCCGTCAATTTCGTAGATCCCGTAAAAACCCTCTTCTTTGACAACCCGCGGCTTGCTTGGGAGTGAGACATTTGTTTCGAGCATAATGAATGTGTGAACTGATTAATAACAAGTAATACTATCGACTGTAGTATTCCAGCACTTGGGCTGGGTCGAAGAGCGTTTCGCTCGGCTGGTACGTTGGGGTACCGGTTACTTCGCCGGCCATTGCTTTGGCATCAAACTTAATCCAGCCGGGTACACCAGCAGCCTGGTGGGCCTCAGCGAAGTTGTCAAACAGCGCGCGCTGGCGACTCCCTTCGCGCACAGCAAATGTGCTACCAGGAGCCATTTTATGCGAAGGGACAGTGATCTTACGACCCTCAACGGTAATGTGGCCGTGAGAAACCATCTGACGGGCCATCTGGCGAGTTTTGGCCAGACCCGCGCGGTACACGACGTTATCCAAACGTTGCTCTAGACGTGCAACGAGTAAGTTGATCGGCTGGTGACTCTTAGACATAGCCTCGCTAACGTAACGGCGGAGCTGCTTCTCTGATACACCGTAGGTAAAGCGCATCTTTTGCTTTTCAGTAAGCTGACGCTTGTAGTCAGAGATGGTGCCAGGGCGGCGCTTGCCGGTGCGGCCACCACGTGCCTCAGAGAGGGCAAATTTCTGCGTTTGTGTCTTCTCGAAGATCGGTGCTCCGAGTCGCTTGGCGATTTTGAATTTTGGACCAATTTTCATACGCGTTTATACCCGTCGGGCTTTCTTAGGACGAGGACCGTTGTGTGGTACCGGCGTCATATCAGTAATTTTAGTGATGGCGACACCCTTGCCTGCAAAGGCGCGCAAGGCTGATTCGCGCCCAGCACCAACGCCGCGCACAACTACCTCAGCCTCCTTCATGCCCATCTGCTGGGCCTTTTCGCCGATAATTTCACCAACCTTGGCGGCCGCAAATGGTGTACTCTTGCGAGAACCTTTAAAGCCGAGTGCGCCGCAACTGGCGGCAATAATAGAATTACCCTTTTGGTCTGCTAGGGTCACAATAGTGTTGTTGAAAGTGGCAAGTACGTTCAGGATACCGGCTGAAACCTTCTTTTTTGGTACCCGACTCAGCGCGCGAGAAGTTCCCGTTACATCTGAGCCACCGCCTTTCTTGATGATTCGTTTCTTACCCATAGGAATAAATCAGTAGATAATAATTAAGCTTACGAGCCTCTAGGTCTTCTCAAGCTTACGACGACCACTACCCATAGTCTTCTTCACACCCTTGAGCGTGCGCGCGTTAGTTTTGGTGCGCTGACCCCTCACCGGAAGGCGTTTGGCGTGGCGGTCCCCGCGGTACGATTTAATATCCTTCAGGCGCTTAATGTCACCAGTAATCTGGCGCTTGAGCTCACCTTCAATCGAGAAGCCTTCTACTTTCTCACGAATTGAGTTTTCTTGCTCTGTGGTAAGATCAGTTGGTTTGGTTGTGGCGTCGATCTTTAGCTCAGAGAGGATGGTTGCCGCTCGTGCTCGACCGATACCATAAACCTCAGTCAGGCCAAAGCCGAGCTGTTTTTCATCAGGAATGGTAATACCAGAAATTCGCATAGTCTAACTAGCCCTGTCGCTGCTTGTGACGTGGCTTTTTCTTATTAATAACGTAAATGCGACCACGACGACGAACAATAATGTCGTCTGCGCTGCGCTTTTTGATAGATGATCGTACCTTCATACTTAATTTGTTCACGTGCATCGCATCGTGCACCTACCCGCAATAGATTGCTGGTACGGGCTCGATGCCATTATGTATAGTTTAAAGACGTTTGGTGATACGGCCCTTTCCACCGTATGGATCAGGTTGAATAGCAACCTTATCCCCCACCAAAACGCGAATTCGAAACCTCCGCATCTTGCCGGCTAGATACGCGAGGGTTACCTCACCGGACTCATCTAAACGGACGCGAAAAAGCGTATTGGGTAACGCTTCTTCCACAGTTCCGTACAATAAATCCTCTGTTTTTTCAGTGTCCGACATTAAACGGGTGGAAGTCTACCAGAGAGTGACTCGGGCGTCAAATGCTCTATCCCCCAAATCGTTAGTTTTTGTCAGGGTCTTCGAGTGACTCAGTAATATTGATCTCTCGGATGTTGGTTGGGAAGGTGCGCTGCCAAAACGGACGGATCTCAGCCTGCGCTCGTTCAATGGCTGGGTACCCCTGCAAAACTTGGTTAAGTGCCGTGCGGTTAGCGCCAAGAAGGTCAGTGGCGAGACGTCCAGCGTCGTAGGTCCATACAATGGTTGGTCGACCTTTTAGTTCAAACTGCAGCGACTCCTCGTTTGCGATATTGCTGCGTGAGGTGGTGGCTGAGGTGTAAGCAAACTCGAGCTTTGTATGATCAACAATTCGCACCGGTTCTCCCTCGTAGCCGGGTACTGCGGCTGCAGCCAAGAACTGCGCTAGTTCAGGTGCCGCAAAAAAAGGCACCTGCAGAATTGCCTTTTCTTTAATGGTCGCCAAGTTATCGCCGTACTCAACCGCCGGGAGTGATTCGTATACAAACGCTGTAGCTGCGTCAAAGGTCAGTAGATTGGCTGGCTGCTCGTTGGGTAGACGCTCAATAAGGGCATCACGAAGCTCCTCGCGAAGCCCCTGCTGGGCGGCGGCGAGCTCACCTTCGTCGATTATAAAGCGCTGGCCATCAAATCCACCAGAAAACGGCGCCTCGTTTTCGGCGTACATAGCATTAAAGAGGTCAGCGTCGCTCTCTAAACCAGGAATAGTAAAGCGAGAGCCAGCAGCAACGTTGTAATCCTCGCCCGGCTCACTCGCAAACGCTTCAGCTTGGATACTACCTGGCTGTCCGTCGACAGCGCCAGGCACCACCACTGAGTCGACCAAGCGGAAGATGCGACCCAGCGCATCCTCAAAGCGGGTGTTGGTGATTAGGCGCTGTACACCTGGCGTCGATTTGTAAATAGTGAGTACACCCGTGGCCTGTTCGGTTACCGCTTGCTGTCCTGTGGCGCGAACCTGCCGCTCCCCCTCGGCTTCGAGGGTCATGATTTCGTAACTGAGCTGCTCGGGTGCGGTTGGGTTAGCGTACGCAGTAAACTCAGCGTTAATGTTAGGCTCGCGGTGGCGCGGATAGACGGTAATGTCAGCCCCGCGTAGTAGGTAACTTGCGCCGACAATGCCACCAAAGACTAAGAGCAGCACGATTGCAACCAGAACGACGTTACTGCGCCGCTTGCGACTGCCGCTCGCAATCGGAATGCGCATAGTGCCATCGTCAGTTTGCTCAACCGGCGCTTTGGCAGGAGCTGGTCGCGCTTGAACGGGCGCTGCAGCAGCCGGCTTACTTGGGCGTTCGGCTGGACGCACTGAACGTTCCGGCCGCTGCGCGGGTTTTATGTCTTGGAGGTTCCACTTTTTATCCATACCCTCTTATTATACCAGTATACGAAATTAATAAGCAGACGAGTCTATTTAGCGCCATTCGTGTGGAAAACAGCCACCGAGAGAGCCAAGCGCGACTCTTCTAAAGCAGTGACGTCAATGAGTTTTTCACTCACGAGCGAGATTGAATGTTCGGTTGTGCCAATAGATTGTACTGCTTGGCGCAGAATCGACTCAGCGAACGTTCGCATACCGGTATCGCTATGAATAAGGTAGTGGGAGGGTAACTCAGACATCTTTGCTGTGCGGGTAATGAGCTCAGTAAGTTTTTGGGCAAAAGCAGTTCGGACAGATTCATACTGTAGCTGCTGGTTGGTTGGTAAGTCGCTTACAGTACCCGTTTGAGTTTCGCGCATCAGCGCTAGGGCAGCTTCAGGTGGCTGCTGGGTAATAACTGCAAGCTCGCGCGCGACGGCGTAATGTCCCCAACTATTATTTATGACATTTTGGAGTAGGCCATCGACGACGATACCTACCTCGGTGGCATCACCACTAATGTCTACCAGTGCGTGAGTGGTACTACCGGCAACACGCCGCAATACCTGGCTCTGCATGTGTTGCATAAAGGAGCGAATACTCAGCCGAGCGCGCGGGATAATGGTTTCGTGAGCCTTTCGTACCGCGTCGAGCAGTTGTTTTTGGCAAATGGTGAGCTGCCGTACGAGCGTAAGCTCTTGTAAGGTTTGACCGACCGGGTCGGTAACCGCATACCCATTGGCGGCGTAGTGTGTTGTGCTGCTGTCAATTACCTCGAGGCCGAGTGACTCAAAGATTTGGTTGTTCGCGTACTGCTCAGTAGCTGTGTCTTCCGCCGATTTTGTGAGCTCCGCAATTAACTTCTCGTCGACGGTAAACGCTTCATCTGCAGAGTAATGCACCGACTTCGGGACAGTATAGCTCCACGGCGCAGCCACAGCTACCTGCATTGAATCAATGCGCATGGAGCTGTCGTGCTGGCTAAGGGCCTTAAGGCCCAGCCCTGACACCTCCAAAGAAACGTTAACCACTGTTGCGGCTATTCGCTTCGCCAGTTCAAGGAGATCGGCGTCCGTCCCAATAGCGCAACGCTCTGTGTGGTGCCACACCACGGTTGGCTGAGGTTCGCCAGGTTCAGAAATAACAATGGCGACCGCGACGCTGGCTGAGCCAACATCCATAATGAGACCACAGCGCGCATCTGGTGCGTGTTTTCCTAAACCGAACATACGTTGCTATTAGTATAGCAACGCCGCGGCCGAAGGCCGCGGCGTTAGCTACGTATTTCGGGGATTAATCCCGTTAGAGACCGCGGTCACAGCCTCGTCTCTCTCAGTGGCCAACACAACATTTTGTAATAGAAAAGTAACCGAAGAAAACGATTGTACGATCGCAACCTGTCTCTAGCGAGATTAATCAGTAGCCAGCACGGCTTTAATGCGTCGTACTCCAGCCGAAGAAGACTCTTCTTTCTTGATCACAAATCGTCCCTTGATATCCTCGAGTTTGCTCACATGTGGTCCTCCACAGAGCTCACGGGAAAAGATGGTGCCGTCCTTCCCGGTAATGGTGTACACCTTGACCTCGTCTGGGTAGCGGTCCCAAAAACTTCCCTCAACCGTCGGGTCGTTTTCAGCGACGCTTTTGGCCATTGTCTCGATAGTTACATCACCTCCAGTGGCAATAGCGTTGTTCACCCACGTCTCAATCTCATCGAGCGTCTCGCGCTCGACTTTTTCTGGGTGGGTAAAGTCAAAACGCAAGCGCTCACCGGTAATGTTGGAGCCAGCCTGGTGTACGTGCTCGCCCAAGAAGTGCCGTAGGGCGGCCAACATAAGATGGGTGGTGGTGTGGTACTCAACCACCTTCTCAGACTGATCGGCCAGACCCCCTTTAAACTTTTGCTCTGCTCCAGCACGTGACTTTTCTTGGTGCTCGGCAAGTAACGCATCCACTGCTGTCCAAGTACGGTCGTCTAAAGTAATGCCACGTTTGACAGCTTCTTCGGCCACCAGCTCACGTGGAAAACCATGAGTAGTGATGAGTTTAAAGATGCTCTCGGGAGGCATAAACGTACCTTGGTTATTGGCCTCCGCGTCACCTTCCCATTGGGTTAATACGGAAAGTGTTTTATTAAACTCACGCAATCCCTTCTCGAGCGTTTTTCGAAATTGTTCCTCCTCCCCGGCAATGGCCGTTTTAACAGTATCTCGTTGCATTGTGAGGTTCGCGTAGTGCGCCTCGTAAGTAGCAATAACGCTCTCAGCTAGATTAGGAAACTCGCCGGCTGGAATACCTAGAGCATCAGCGTACCGCACAGCACGACGGAGTAATCGGCGCACAAAGTAGCCTTGTTCGGCATTACTCGGCAGCACGCTGTCACCGATCATAAACACAGCTCCGCGAATGTGGTCGGTAATAACGCGGAAAGCCTCATGATTATCCGCGTACTGTGAGCCAGACAGCTCTTCTATCTGCTCAATGACCGGCCAAAGAAGGTCAATGGTAAACACATCAGCGTCACCATTGGCGGCAGCAGTGATGCGTTCTAATCCACCTCCAAAGTCGACATTTTGAGTCGGCAACTTTTCAAAACCGGCCTCGGTCTTGAGGTACTCCATAAAAACAGAATTGCCAATTTCGAGAAAGCGACCACAGTCACAATTGGGGTGGCAATTCTCACCAAACGCAGGATCGTGCTCAGTACCAAAGTCGTAGAACACCTCGCTGTCTGGGCCACCGATCTCACCGACCGGCATGTTTTCTGGTTTGCCGGCGCGACTCCACCAGTTTTTGCTAGCATCGTAGTAAAAAATACGCTCGCCATCTTGCATACCGCGAACACCACCAGCTTCTTCGCTCCCCATCTCAGCCACGCCGTCACTCACACCACGAGCGGCAAATAGTTCCTTCCAAATAGCCACCGACTCTTCATCGCGGGGGACGTTGGCGTCTTCGTCACCCTGAAAAACAGTTACGTAAATCTTCTCAGGGTCTAAACCAACTTCCTCTACCAGGAATGTGTAAAACCACGGAAGTTGCTCAGCTTTAAAATAGTCACCGAGCGACCAGTTGCCAAGCATTTCAAAAAACGTCGTGTGGCGGTTGTCCCCTACTTCTTCAATGTCTTCAGCGCGGAAGCACTTTTGTGAATCTGCCAATCGTGCACCTTTTGGATGTGCTTCGCCCATAAGGTATGGCACCAGCGGCTGCATGCCGCTGCCAGTAAAAAGAGTGGTTGGGTCATTTTCAGGCACTAACGCAGCCGACGGGATAACCGCGTGTCCATGTTTCTCCATAAAAGCCAAGTACTTTTGGCGGATTTCGTTCCCTGACATAGTGCCGGTTACTGTATCACGAAGTAGTAATTTTGCGAGGATTAGTCGCCCAGTGCGTTTATGATGGCTGCCGCACAGTCATCCCCTACGCAAGTGGCCATGGTGTGAAAGCCGCCGAGCGCAGAGACTTCAATTATGTAGCCAGCCAGGATGAGCGCAAAACCTAGCAACGTAATAAAAAGCTCAGTACGAAAAGAGCGCACAACCAAATCATCGATCCGCCGCTCGTTAGCCATCGCCACATGCACCCACACCACACCAAGAGCCAACAAACCCTTTCCAACGACTCCAAGTGTCATGCCGAGAAACAGTAAATTCATATCCGCTAGTATACATTACTCCCGCTTCGTCTTAGTTAACTTTTCAAACTCAGACACCTCTGCTTCTAACATACTGAGGCCTGTCTCAAACGTGCTTGATTTGCTGGTATCGATACCGATTTCCTTATAGATTGCTTCAACAGTGTCTTTATCGCCAGCAGAAAGGAATGTGTCGATTTCGGTTTTGTATGATTCGTTTTTAAGAACATTTGCGAACATGATACTACTAGCAATCTGTCCAAAGGAGTAGGTAAACTGATAGAAGTTTCGCCGGTAGTGTGTTTTGGCAATGACAGACAATCCGTCATCTGGTGTGATGGCTATTGCAGAACCGCAGTACTGCTTAAAATGTTTGCTTAAGCAGGTCGACATGTCTTGCCATGACATTGCACCCTCCCTCCGTACTGTCTGGTGCATCTCCAACTCTGCTGCGTAGCGCGCGATACACATAATCATGGTGCCAATTTTGTCTGAAATTAGGCCGTTAAGGTACGCTGCTTTCTGAGTGCCAGAGAAATGCCCAAGCAAGTGATTCGCTACAATTGCCTCAAAAAGAGTACTGGCGGTCTCGGCGGTAATAGTTGAATGATCTTCGTAGAGTATATCTTGTTTCTTGCTCCGGTAGGCATGAATTGCATGCCCCATTTCGTGCGCCAGCGTTCGCAGAGAACTGAAGTCGTCAGCGTGGTTAAGCATTACCATTGTGGGGGTGTTGACGGAACTGATACTAAAAGCACCACCACCTTTGCCCTTTCTTGGGTACACATCAATATGTCCATTACTGAGCATTTCATCAAAGATAGCTCCGTACACAGGGTTAAAGTTGTAAAACGCATCACGACAAATAGTCACTGCCTGATCATAGTTGAGTGAGGGCAGTCGGCTGGGATAATCGTCTCTATCTATATAGGCCAATTGTTTTGTGCCGTACAATTGCGCCTTAAGCCGGTAAAACTTTTTTGAAATCGGATATCCTTTCTGTTGCACAGCCTCCACCAAGGCTTCCAAACTTTCCTCATTTGAATCAAACGAGCGAACCGTTGCCGAGTATGGTTTCTCGTACTTACGAAGCTCATCATCAATCTTCTTGTCTAGGTACAGTGCATTAAGTTCATTCTCGGCGATCGGTCCAATTTCTTTTAGTTTCGCAGCGCACGCATTCCACAAAGCATGTCGTCTCTTCTTTGGCGCATCCAAGAGCTCCATGAGCGCTCCGTTGAGCGGCATCTCCTCTTTGCCAATATTAATTGTAGCGATTCCTAGAATCTTATCTGTTCCCGCAATCCATAAACTTCGCGCCGGCATTGACTTGAGTGTAAGAATTCGTTCCTCTGGCTCACTGAGTTGATGCTTAGCTGCTTGAAAAATGCGACGCAGCATGAAATGGTACAGTGAAAACGTATCATTCTTAAGCAACGACAGTTGTCGTTTTCTTGGCAGTTTACCGAGCGTCAGTTCAAAAAAGAGTACTTCGTTGGAGAAGTTTGCGACGTGTTGCTGAAGCAAGTTTACTCTCTTTTCGGCTGCTCTATCCGCTGCATTACGCTCCCGACAGAGAAACAAGTAGACAAAAACACGGTCTAAATTTGTGTCGTGCAACCTGCGATAGGCTTGTAAGCTCTCGAGAAGAACCTTGTCATTTTTTGTAAAATTCACGGATCGGTACTTTTTCGCAAATGCACTATAGCGCTTTTCAGCCAGATTAACATCAGCCTCAAGTTTTTTGTCAGTCGGCGACTTGTAAAACAAGGTGCCCAAACTCCATTCAGTTTTGGTTTTTCCTAGTTTGGGTAACTCCTGCTTGGGTGTGTAGGCAAAAGATTTAGCTGTTTTCTTTTTGGTACTGGTCGACATGTTCGTTGAATTTTTTAAACTCGGCAAAAACGTGATTAAACTCGTGCACGATATCGTTTTTAAGACTGGCGTTAAGGAGGTTGCTCAGCTTTTGTAAAAACACTAACCCTTTTGTGTGGTATCGAGCAAATGTCGCCATAAAGCCCGGAATGTCGTTGTGATACTGCTCGATCATACTGCGCATATTATGAATCTTATCGGCCGCCGATATGAGCATGGCTGCTTCCCCACCCTTTTTTACCTTACTTAGGTAATCCTTCTTTCGCTTGTCCCAGTCCTCGATACTTTTCTCTTCGCTCAGTGAGAGCACAATTGCAGTCACCGTTTTTCCGAAGTCCTCCTCCATTGCTTCACTAGTGTAACTCGTGTCTTCCAATGTGTCATGTAAAAGTGCAGCAGCAGCGGTGTCGTGGTTGTTGGTGTAGTCGGTTACCAGCGCAAATACCGAAAAGACGTGCGAGACGTAGGGTATGCAGCCGGGCCCCTTTCGAGTCTGTCCATCGTGTAGTACGCAAGCAGCTTGAATGGCCTTTTCGATCTCGGCTGAGTACATACGCCTAATGTGTTGCCTTGCGGATATTTGACAGAAGACCAATAGTGACTTGTTCAAGTCGCCTTAGGTATGTTCGTTTCTCTCTGATATGTCTATCCGCCTCTCGTGCAGCATTGAGGGCTTCAGCTGCAGCTCGCACCTCCTCTTCCTCCTCAGGTGTTTCAGGTGATTTCTTGACTTGCTTTTCAAGTTGATTAATTTGTTTAACTAATTCCTCCTCTCTCCGAATATCTTCAACATAGTTAGCGACCTCTTGCATAAGTGTCCCAATCATGGCCGCGTGATCCTTCGGCCGACCTTTTTGCGCCATTCGCTTTAGATCCTCTGACAGTCTCTTCAGTTCAGATGTAGACATGTGTTACTCAATTAGCGCTCCTTCAGTTACTAATGCTTTGCGTTTGGCTGTTACACCACCGCGGTTATACCCGCCTAGTGTACCATCTTTCCGAATCACTCGGTGGCAGGGTACGGCTGGGTCGTAGTTCTTGGCCATCAAGTTAGCGACCGCTCGAGCGGCTTTGGCATTACCGACCTTTTTAGCAACGTCACCATACGTCATAGTTTGACCTTTCGGGATAGCTGCAACCACATCCTTTACTTTCTCACTAAACGTTTTACTCATGACTTATTTGCGTTATGGATGGCCAGTAACTTCTTACCAGCTGCTTCGCGGTACGGGCAGTGCTCGCATAATGGTCCGGGCGCCGGAAAATCATTCGACTCAAGACATGCCTTGATATTCTCAAGTGTACTTTCGATCCAGTCTGTTTCGATCTCGACCGGTACCAGTGTCGTCTCGAACACAAGCTTATTATCAAAACCTGGTTCATCTTTGCTTGCATTGGCGTATACAAGGTAGCCAATGTCTTCGACGGTAAAACCGTTTTGCTGCAGCAACCAGCTGTAGACACCTAATTGCCGCTTGTACTGCTGATCCCAACTCGAGTCTGAGAGTTCGGTAATGCGCCCAATCTTCGAGGTTGCCTTATAGTCGATAATAATTAGACTTCCCGACTTAGACAGCCAGATATCATCAACGGCGCCACAGACGGTGAGGCCAGTTGCCTGGTGTTTGGTTTCGATACCGGCAAAGTTGTCGCGCCAGACATCGAGCTTCTCGTGCGCAAACGGTACGGCGTCAATCTTATACTCCACCATAACGGGGTGCGGAGTTTTCTCAGCTCGGTGTACATCGAACTCTTTCTTAAATAGCTCATCGACCGCTATGTTTAAGTTAAACGACGGAAACGAAGGTCGCTTCGTGCCAAGTTTGTTGTCGAGGTAGAAACATCGCGGACATTCGTGAAAGAGGTCAATCTTCGAGCGTGAGAGGCGCCATTTTGCGCCACCGTAGTTCCAGTCTGCGCTGCGATTAGGGTTGTAGGCTTTGCGGTATTCGGTCATGTTTGTGAAGTATACCACGCAGCAAAAAAGCCCCATCGGGGCTTTTTTGCTGCACCTGGCACTACTGTGCCGTAAATGGTGTGATGTCCGTATCGAGCTGTACGTCTCCACCTAAGTTAAATACGCGGTTGCCATCCTCTGAGTAAAAGACGATTGCGTAATCGCGGCCAGCGACTGTTGGCGAGAGAAGTTCAATAGTCTCTGGTACCAGACCTTGCTCACGGCTGTATCGTGAAGCTCCGAGCACCCACCCGAGCTCACCGTTAGTGTATGTGCGCACCGCTACCCAACCTTCGTCGGTTGGGAAAGTGGCGCCCTCAAGAGTCACTACCGACCCGGCTACCGGATTACTCACGTTTGCGCTCCCCTCACCCACTGGCAACTCAGCTACTACCTCGTTGGTGCTGGTTGACTCACTTACCTCAGTAGCTGTCGAGTCGTCAGTGGTTGTCACCGACGTTTCGTCGGAAACCTCTTCAGTAACTGTTTCGGTCACCGTTGGGGCCTCTGCAGGCGTGTCGCTAAAAATCCACACGAGAAGGCCGCCAACGAGTAAGCCAGCCACAAAGGCGACTACTGTTTTTTGGCCATCGTTATTTGTCTGGTCTGTCATACGTCAATATAAAAGTCTTGCTATCAATTTGGCTTATACATTGACGATTATAGCAATAATTAATCCGGCGTACACAGTTGACGAGCTTCAGAAAGTACGGCCTCGATTTTCTTGGCTGAGAGGTGCGCGTGGCGTAGTAAGTGCGGTTTATCAACGATGTCTCGGCAAATAATTGCGCCACGTTCGATGAGCGCGCGCTTTTGAGTATTTGAGAGGTTGCTCAGCACCGATATTGGGTACACCCCGGCTGCTTGGATGCGATCGTGCAGGTTGTTGTCCTTAGGGTAATCCCAGCTAAGGAGCTCAACTCCTACACACTCTGCATAGCGCTCGGCGGTGTGGGTGAATTTTGTGTTTGTGACCACTAAAAAATTTTGAATTCCACACTGATCCCCGGCACAACTACGTTTGCCCTCTAAGTCGAGTTTGCGGGCAAAACTGTACATAATGACCTGCAGGTCAGATTTCACTCCCGGTCGAGAGTGAAACTTTGCTTCGGCCACAAACGAGTCTTCTGTCGTGTACGCCGCAACATCTATTTCGTGTTCAACACATTTGCCGGTGACCATCAGACGCGTCTGGGTCTTGTATCCCTCAACAGCAAATAGGCGTGCCAAAAAGTCTTCAAACGGGAAGCCGGTTGGCCCCAGCCCAAACAGCGCGCGACGAAGTGAGTACCGGGCAGCAGAGGGCTGTTCAATTTTTCGCAAATGCTCAAAGGCTTTGCCGTAAATCTCCTGAGTCTTAATACCGTCGAAGAGCACTGGTGTGATGGCTTGAATCACTTCTTGCACCTCGTCGTGGTGGGCACCCGCTCGTCTAAGTGACCGTCGCAGCTTATCTTCAACAAATGGTTCGGTGGTGCCGTCGGCTTTAGTAACGAGAACAGACATTACCCAATAATACCACCACCCAGGCAGTGCGAGCCTCGGTATAGTACACAGGATTGGCCAGCTGCTGGACTTTCTGCGGTGGCAGTAAGTCTCATGACGATTTTCCTGTCGCGGGCAGAAATCACTTCTGCATCAAGCGGTTTTTGACGGTAGCGAAACTGCACCTCGAGTGTATCACCAGAAGCAATAGCTGCTCGTAAGACAGTGGAGTGCAACGAGAACGTGTGGTCAGCAGCAATTTCCGCAGGTTGAGTATCAACAGTGATGGTGTTTTTTGTAATGTCTTTAGCTACCACAAACATACCTGGCCGCTTTGCGTCTGTTGTCGTGACGTCAAAGCCGTGCCGCTGCCCTAGTGTGTACGTTAACGCCCCGTGGTGTGCGCCGATTATGTTCCCTGCGGTATCAAGGACATCACCAGGCACGAGCTCAATGTAGTGCTTGAGAAATTCGGCAATATCGATATGGCCAAGAAAACAGATACCCTGACTGTCTTTCTTCTCTGCGACCGGAATACCGGCGGCTTCTGCCTCAGCCCGTATTTTTGCTTTTTGTGTATCACCAACCGGAAACAGGCTGTGCGCCAGTTGCTCATTGGTGAGCGTCCAAAGAAAGTACGTTTGGTCTTTCTGTGTGTCGACGCCGCGGTGTAGCTCTGGTACGTCAGATGTTTCAATTCTTTGTGCGTAGTGCCCGGTGGCTATGTAGTCTGCGTTATACTCTTTGGCGAAGGTAAGGAATGCTCCAAACTTTACCTGCTGGTTGCACATCACGTCAGGGTTAGGTGTCCGACCAGCCTTGTGCTCGTTAACAAAGTACTCAGCAACACCCGCGCGGTAAGCCGCCTCGGCATCACAGGTCAAAAATGGAATACCTAAGTGCGCAGCGACACGCATAGCATCAAGGCGCTCTTGCTCCCAGTTACAGACCAGCCAATCTGGGTGCCAGACTTTAATAAACACTCCAACCACGTTAAAGCCTCGGTTTTTAAGGCGGAGCGCGGCCACGGAGGAATCTACACCGCCAGAGAGGCCGACAAACACTGTTTTTGTTTTACTCATCCCGTTAGAGCTTTTCATGTTTATATAAATCTTTATATACAAATGTCGCGAATCGGTGCGCTATGACTCTAACGGGACAAGCGCAGCTACTCTACCGCAAATGTCGCTCAATGTTAACGAGGTGTTGCTCATAGGTCTCGGCGTAGTAAAACTCCCCATCATCACCCGTGATATAAAAAAAGTAATTTGACTGAATTGGATTGAGGACAGCCTCAATGGCTAATTGTCCCGGGTTACCAATCGGAGTGGGTGGTAAGCCAGCATTGAGGTAGGTGTTGTACGGACTCTCCAGCTCGCGCAAGTTCTCAGCTAGTTCACCGGGCCGTAACTCGTTAAGTGGCGTCTCTAACACATACTCAATGGTGGCGTCAGCCTGAAGTGGCATGCCGGCATTAAAGCGGTTGAGCAAAATACCAGCTACTGCCCGCATACTTCTCTCATCGTTTGCTTCGCGTTCTAGTATTGAGGCTAGAATCAGCACCTGGTACTCGCTCAACCCACTCCTAGTGAGTGCTTCGTTATTCTTTAACAGCAACTCATCTTGACTACGAGTAAGCAACGCAATTAATTCTTCAGTGGTGAAGTCGACCGGTACAAAGTAGGTTTCTGGTAAGAGTTCACCCTCCATACCTTCTGTTGCGGTCAGAAAGTCAGTTTTGCTAACCTCCGTCAGTGCAGCTGCGGCAATGCTGGCCATTGTGGCAAGCGTAATCCCTTCCGGAAACGTCACCGCCACCAACTCGTCTGCTGGGGTGACGAGCATAAGTTCCCGCGCCACCGAAAACACGTTTTGCGAATTTGAAAATGTGTATGTGCCTGTCTCGATGGTCTCGTCGCGATAGGAGAGCTGTGTCACGCCGTAGAGTAGAAGCTCAGAGCGTACTACACCAACACCCGCCACAGTAGCCACGACCTCACTCACGCTCTGGCCAGGCGTTACAAGAACTTCACGTTCGCCGCTGTAGTTGGGAGCAGTGGTCAACCACCAACCAATGGCAGCCACGCTGAGCAGCATGGCAGCGAGAGTCGCCGAGGCTATCCAAAGCAAGAATCGCCGCTTAGGCTCATTTGCTACTACGTACTCACTCTCTGGTGAGTCTGGAGAATCAGTAGGTAGGCTCATGACTTTCGGGCAGGTGCCCGGTGGGCAGGTTGGCCGGTGCGGTACTGCGGGTAGATTCAACGCGGTCAAGACTTGGCGTTAGAGCCACCTTACCTGGCAAGTGGAACATAGTCGCCAACTCCTCTATTGTCCAGTAGGTCTCCTGGTCAGAACGTGCTTTGTTGTAAAAGACTCGGGTTTTGTACTCTTTATGCTCTTGCTTTTTCCAGCCAACAATTTGTTTCTTCTGCCACCTGAAGATGTCTTGGTACCCAGCATCAGTGCGCCACCGAACACCAATCAAGTTTCTATCCGCAATATCGTACTGACTAAACGAACGAATAACAGGGTTAATAATGTCGCCATTGAACTTACCTTTCTCGACGAAGTAAATCCAGCGAATAGCCCCTTTGTAAGCATACTTAGCCGCGTTGCGTTCCATGGCCTCAATTTTATTACGCTCAGCGGTGGTTAGGCGTGCCAGCTCTTCTGCGCTTCCGCCTTCCTTGGCGGCTTTGGTATCTGGGTCACGGTTCATCATGCTGTTGACCTCTTCGTAGAGCTTTTTATTCCAATCAGGTCCTTCACCGGTAATTAGTTGTCCGTTTTTAAACGAATCTTTACGAAAAGACTTCATGACAAACTGCACGTAGATACGTTCGTGTGGCTGGATACTCGAGAGTACCTCCAACATAGGTGTCATTGGATCAACCTTTTCCTCTTCTTTTGGCATACGATTTAGCTCAAAATCGATGTAGGTTTTGATAGGAAAAATACCCTCCTTCTTCTTTCCCATATGAAACGACATCATATCCCATTTCTCACCGCCCCCTAGAGGAATTTCTGCTGCATAGTCAACCGGCTCTTCAGTGATCTCAACACCTGGGTACTGAGCGTACATGTTGACTTCAAAGGCGTCTTTAGTTTTGCTCGTTGGCACGTTTACGTAAAAGCGCACCTCGCCGCCAATTGAGACAATTTCAAACGAAAATGGGAGCGGTCGCTTGCCTTGCAGGTAGGTTTGCATCAGGTTGTCAGGATTCGCGGCATTGTGAATCTGGGAAATAACAAACTCCATAGCCTCGGGCGATTTTTGCACTTCGGGAGGCAGCTTGATGCGTAGCGTGGTGCGGCCGTTGCGTAAGGCAAAACTCTTGCCCACGTAGTCCATCCACTTGTTAAAAAAGAGGTGCCGAAAGACAAAGTAGGTGAGCCAAACAGGCGCCAGAACTGCAGTGATGATAAATATTTGCCCAAAGGAAATCCCGGTAAACCACCACATACTCGCCAGGAGAATTACACAGAGACCAAAAAGAACACCGCCGTAATCAGCATCGTTACCAGCCAACCAGTTGATGGTACCGCCGAGCACCGGAATTTTGTCGACGATATCTTCCTTGTAGTCAATAGACATATTGTTACCTATTGTACCGCAACGCGAAAATCGCGCAGTCGGTGACTGCGCGATTTTCTGGATAGTGCTTATTCAGCGAGGGTGTACGTGCCGTTGCTGAGGCGCTTAAAGAGATTGGTGTCTTGAAGGTTTACCACGATGGTGTTGTCCTTCACGTAACGCTCCTTGCGGACCTTGTCAATAATCTCTTCGCGGCTCATTGGGCCGCTTTGCTCGAGAATGTCACGGAGCACGTCTTTAACGACACCAGCTGAGTATCCCCACTCGGTAAGGGCGTAGAGGCCGCGGCCAACCAGTACGAAGCGGTCATCCTTAATGAGCTCGTTGTGGGTAGTAGCCGTGTGGGCTTTGCGTTCAAACAGCTTCTCGATCTCCTCAGCTACTTCACGGAAGTGCATCGGTGAGCCATGGCGTTTAACCACGAGGTAGGCGTAGTCACGAATACCTTTCACGCGGACGTTTGGAGAGCTGGCGTGCCCCCATTCACCCAGCGGGTTACGATCGATGTCCTTAGAGATCATGAGCCAGCGCTTGAGAATTTGCTCGTCGTATTTATCAGCAATATCAATCAGCTCGTTACGGAAACGATTGAGAATCTCCTCCTCGGAAACCAGCTCATCGCGATCGAGCGACTTGTAGACGCTGCGCAAACCCTTCTCTACCAGGTCGGCAATTTTCTTTTCGGTGTACCAGCGGTGCGCGTAGTTGGTGTTTTCTTTACTGCGGTAGAACGGATCGCCCAAGACGAGCAAGAAGTAGATGTGATGACGAAGTGACTCATCATCAGTGATCTCTTCGAGCAACGTCTGCTCAGCCAAAAGACCGCCGCCGAGCTCTTCAATAGCAGCGTGGAGTTCGTCAAAGATTGGTTGAAACTCCTCGTACACGTCCGACTTTTGGATCTGCGCAATGCCGTAGTTTTCGATCTGGCGCACTCGCTCACGGGTAATGCCGTAGGTCTGGCCAATCGCCTCAAGTGTGGTCTTGCCAGAATCCTTACCGATGCCGTAGCGCTTCTCGAGCACGTCGCGGGCTCGGTCTGGGAGTACCGAGAGAAGCTTCTTGCTTACTTGTTTTGGTTTAAACGTAATCATCGTAGAGCGTTTTCTTTATAATAAGCAGCAGTATTTCGTTACATCTTATACAGAAATAGTGCCAACATTTCTATGCGTAGGCGTATTTATAACACCTGCTTGACAATTGGTCAAGCAGTGGTGGCGCAACATATTACTGGACAATCAAGTTTAGGATTTTACCTGGTTTGTAGATGATTTTCTTTATTTCTCCTTCAGCCAGGTAGCTCGCAACGCGTTCATTCGTTTTGGCAGCACTAGTAGCCTCCGCTTCCGACGCGTCAGGGGCAATCGTAATATCTCCCCGCACCTTACCGTTAATCTGCACACCAATGGTAATCTCTGTGTCGGTGGCTAGCTTCGCGTCGTATTCTGGAAAAGGTTCTAGGTGAATTGAGTTGCTCTTCCCTGCCCTGTGCCACAGATCTTCGGTAAGGTGCGGAGCAAACGGTGCTAATACACGTAAGAAAGTCTCATACTCGGCCTGAGTTAAGCAATCTTTTTCTGCTGTATTGATGTACATCATCATGGCACTTACAGCGGTGTTAAATTTAAAATCTTCAATGTCGGCGGCCACTTTTTTAATGGTTTTGTGTAGCTGGCGGGTAGCAGCTTCACTGCCAGACTTATTCACGTGCTCACTAAGGCCATTAACGCGCTCCAAAAAACGTCGGGCCCCAGCCAATCCATCCTGACTCCAGGCAATCGTATTCTCAAATGGCCCCATAAACATCTCGTAGACCCGCATCGTGTCGGCACCAACGAGCTTCACAATATCGTCAGGGTTAATCACATTCCCCCAGCGCTTACTCATCTTGCGGCCATCTTCAGCCAAAATAAAGCCTAGAAACTCAAGGCGCTGAAACGGCTCGATGGTAGATACAACACCAATGTCGTATAAAAACTTATGCCAAAATCGCGCGTAAATAAGGTGCCGCACCGCATGATCGCCACCAACGTAAACATCAACTGGTTGCCAGCGCTTTTCTTTTTCTGGGTCAATCAGTGCGTCGCTGTTATGCGGATCGATGTAACGCAAGTAGTACCAACTACTCCCTGCCCACTGTGGCATGGTGTTGGTCTCACGTTTTGCTTCGACGAGCTCTCTACCTTCTGGTGCTGTATCAGCCACCATAAAGTTGCCGTCCTCGGTGATGTAGCCAGTTACATTTACCCAGTCAGCAATGTTGGCGAGGGGTGACTGCCCATCACCCGCCGGTTCATAGTGTTCAACTTCGGGTAATACAACCGGCAATTGCTCCTCGGCAATCGGCAACGCCGTACCGTCGGCCATATGCACTATCGGAAATGGCTCACCCCAGTAGCGCTGTCGGCTAAACACCCAATCACGAATTTTGTACGTGTTAGTTAAGCGTCCACCTACTTTCTCCGTGATAGCTCGCCCAGCCTCTTCAGAAGTCATGCTGTCAAATTCACCTGAATTACAAAGGGTACCCACTCCGGTAAACGGTGTGGGGTTGAATAGTTGATCAATAGCGTATGCCTCCTCTTCAACTTCCATGAGTTTTTGGAACAGTTCATCCTTCGTGAGCCAAACTGGTTTTTGCTTAGCTAATTCCTCTTCAGGAACTTCCTCGGGCTTATCGTCGGTCAACTCCAGTAATACTCTTCGACTGACAAGAAAACGGTTAATTTTCTTGCCCGGGTGGTAGAATTGCGACTCTGTCTCGTCTGTGATGTAGCGAACAAACTTTGTATGGTAGCCAGTCTCTTCCAGTGTTTCTCGAACAGCCGCTTCAGCGTAAGTTTCTCCATCTTCTAAACCACCAAAAATAAATGAGTATTTTTCAAATTCGTGGGAGTATTGCACTAGATACTTGTCGGTTTTTGGATCATGCACAATTGCGCCAGCTGCAACACGTAGTACCGGGTCAGGAAGCGATTCTCCAAAACTTTTTCGGACGACTGCGCGGATCTCAATTTCGTACTTACTCGCAAACTCATGGTCACGTTCGTCGTGCGCTGGTACGGCCATAATGGCGCCAGTGCCGTAAGAAGCTAGTACGTAGTCGGCAATGTAGACAGGGATAGCTTCGCCGTTCGCGGGGTTAATAGCAGTAATACCCTCAAGCTTCACGCCGGTTTTTTCTTTGGTGTCGTCGAGCCGTTCCATCTCCTTCTTGCTGGCCGCTTCTTTGATGTACACCTCAACTTCGTTCCAATTACTAATAGTATCTTTGTTTTTTGCCACCAGCTCGTGTTCTGGAGCGAGCACCATGTAGGTGGCGCCAAAGAGGGTGTCTGGGCGGGTGGTAAATACTGTTACGCTGTCGCTGGTTGAGAGCCTAAAGTCGATCTCAGCCCCCTCAGAACGGCCAATCCAGTTGCGCTGTGCCTCTTTAATATGCTCGGGCCACTCTAGAGTGTCTAAGTCTTCGAGCATTCGGTCTGCGTACTCACGAATCTTTAAGACCCACTGCCGCATTGGTCGTTTCTCAACCACGCTGTCGCAGCGCTCGCAGGTACCATCACTCTCGAGGTCTTCGTTCGCCAAGCCAGTCTGGCAACCCGGACACCAGTTAATCGGCTCATGGCTTTGGTACGCCAAGCCTTTTTTGTAGAGCTGAACAAAAATCCACTGCGTCCACTTATAAAACTCAGGGTCAGTAGTGTTGATTTCGCGATCCCAATCGTAGTCGAAGCCAAGCACCTCAAGCTGTTCTTTAAAGCGGGCAACGTTTTTATCGACCGCAACGCGTGGATGCACTTTGTTTTTAATAGCAAAGTTTTCTGCTGGCAAGCCAAATGCATCCCACCCCATTGGGTGCAGTACCTCGCAGCCACTCATCCGCTTAAAGCGACTGTAGATATCGGTTGCGATGTAGCCTTTTGGATGGCCAACGTGCAAGCCTTCGCCTGAAGGGTACGGGAACATATCGAGCACAAACGTCTTTGGTTTATCCGTCGTGTCGTTAGTTGCATAAATCTTATCAGCCGCCCATTGCTGCTGCCATTTACGCTCAATCTCACTGTGCTCAAACTTCTTATGCATAGATGGCCATTGTGCCACTCAACGAATATTCTGTAAATCTTTGACTACTCAAAAACAACTGTTCGTTCAAAACACCATTCGCCCGCCTCGTGTTCCCAGTCGTTAGGATTTATGACATAGGCATGTTTAGTGTCGGCTGGTAACGTTGGGGTTGGGTATAGCGACGTTCGCTTGCTAGCAGAACCAAACTCTGCACAGAGATTGAAACCATCTTCGGTTGGTTCGTAGCGGTACGCAGCTCGACCTTCTGGCGCAGTGGGTGGCTCATTTACCTCGTAGAGTACAACCAGCGTTTCAGGAAGTGACGCGTGCTCGCGTAGGTGGTTCTCAATTCCGTACTGAATGTCCTGTAGGTCTGTGATCTGCTGCTCGTCGA
>PAMC01000008.1 GCA_002710785.1 bacterium | reverse complement strand
ACTCCTTTTCCATATTCAAAAACTATTCCCGGGCCCAAAAGAAAAAGGAATACTGCAAAGGAGGTTCTGGAGGGCGTACCGCCAAGGTGACGAGGCGGTGGGAGGTGCGTAGTAGCATCACCACGAACGCGAATGCGTACGGAGAAGTATCGCATCACCACGCGCTCCGCGCGGCCAGCGTTAGTCGCTTCGCGACCAAGTAGTTCGAGCAAGCGTTATGATAAGACCACATTAATGAACTGCCTGGGGAGGCTGTTTATGTGTGGCATACTACATACATGCCCTACCTCGTTTCAATACGAACCCTACTGCTGGCCATTGTTGCGCTTACGGGCACCCTGGTGGCGACTGTCGCGCTTAATGATCGGGCAGTGGCTGAGATGCGCATTGAGCCAAATATCGTCACCATAGGCCTTGGTGAGACGACCGACGTGCGCGTTATGGTACGTAGCGACGTACCAGTTAATGCCTTCACTGGCGAACTAATTTTTGCGAGCGATCGCTTTACAGTCGAGAATATTAGCTACAACACCTCGATTGCCAACCTGTGGGTCGAAGAACCATGGTACAACCGGGCAAAGAATAGCATTTACTTTGCCAGCGGTACTACTGAGCCCGGCGGTTTTACCGGCGAAGGCGAGCTGCTGCGGGTAACGCTGCGGGCGCGCACACCGGGCGACACCACGCTCACCCTCCACGGAGCGCGGATCATGGCGCACGACGGGTTAGGTAACGACGTACCACTCGCAACGCCGCTGGACGCTCTTTTTACTGTTGATACTACCGAGTACGCGATACCACTGCCAAAGCACGAACCAAACTTTGTCTCCATCTTACCGCTCGTGCCACCCATCGATGTTAATAGTGACGGAGCAGTTAACTTCCAAGACGTAAGCGTTTTACTCTTAAATATCGGTGGTACCGAAGTGGCCTACGACTTTACCGGCGACGGCCGGGTAACGTGGGATGATATCGTCGCCTGGCAACGACTGCGCGAGTAGCAGGTTACCGGCAGGCGCTCCAGAGGCCGCGAGGCTCTTCGCGCGCTTTTGTCTCTAAGTCAAAAAAGTAACTAGCGTGGCGGGTGTTGGGTTTGACGGGGAGCGCGGTGGCGAAGCCACCGCGCATGAGCTCAGCGTTCACAAACACACCATCGACATACACGTAGCGCAGGAGCCGATTATAGTCGTCGCGGTCTTCGGCGTCGGCAACTAGCTGCACTTCCCGATTTGCCACCAACTCGCGGTTAGCTGCCGAGGCTTCGCTCGCAAAGCACTCGGGGGCTGTGCCAGCGTACGGCTCGGGAGTATCGATACCAATGTAGCGCACGCGCTCACGTCGATTGCCCAGCTCTACCTCGACAGTATCGCCATCGAGAACCCGTACAACTGTGGCGGTACTGGTGGCAATAGATGGCGACAATTCTGGCTGCGCTAGGGCGGTGTACCACTGCAGCAGCAATCCAAGCAGCATTTCCAACATACACATCAGTATACTGCACCTTTTCCACACCAGGAGAAAGAATCTGCCATGTAGGCCGTCTATACTATATGTAAGCACAGCGGGAGGGCTGCGGCTTTTTTATTGCAATTAACGTTAATCACTATGAGTATTACTCTACGTACCCACCTACTGGGCAGCATCGCTGCCCTCGCCCTCATGTTTGCGATCGCCCCGATGGCGTTTGCAGAAGAGACTGGGGACACCGATTGGGAAACCAAAGCCGGTGATAAGATTGAACTCGTTGAAGGTTTGCTCGAAGATGCGGAAGCATTAATCGACGACCTCGAAGAGGATTCGGACGATCGTGCTGAAGCTGAAGAAGATTTAGCCGAAGCCGAAGCTGATCTTGACGAAGCAATTGCTAGCTTCGATGCTGAAGAGTACGAAGACGCGTACGAAGAGGCAGTAGACGCGTACGAGGAAGTATCTGAGCTTATCGACGAACTCACCGAAGATGCCACTGAGGATGAGGACGACGATGACGAAGATATGGATGAAGATGAAGATGAAGATGAAGATGAAGAAGAGGATGACAAATCTGACCGCTGCGACCGACCAGGAGTTGGAAACAAGCGGTACTGCGAAACCGGTGACGCCCGTAAGGTGCCACACGCGGTGAAGTGTAAGGTAGATATGCTTCGCGACGGCGAGCGGGATCGCAAGTTTTGTCGTAATGGTGAATGGGTTGAGAAGCGCGAAGCGCGACTCGACGACATCATGGACGGCTTCATTGCAGCCGGCGACCTCGACGATGAGGAAGCTGAGGCCATTCGAGCTGAGATTCAGGAACTGATTCGTAAGCTCATTATGCTCATCCTACTCAATCGGTAATACCGATTAACAAAAAACCGCTCGCAGCCGCGAGCGGTTTTTTGTATACTGTCGCGCATGTCACTAAACGACAACTACCGACCAGCTGTCGAAATTGGCAGCGGCATCGAGGGAGAAGGCCTCTTTGCTGCTGAGAGCATTCCCAAAGGGCAGCTGATTATTGAGTACACCGGCGAACGCGTTGACGACGCTGAGAGTGAGCGTCGCGGGGGTCGCTACCTCTTTGAGGTTAAAAAAGACCTGGTTATCGATGGCTCGCACCCGAGTCACACCGCCCGCTACATTAACCACGCCTGCAAGCCAAATGCCGAAGCAGAGCATGAGGTGACCGAAGACCGGGTGTACATTCGTGCGCTGCGCAAAATTCGCCCGGGTGAGGAGATCACCATTAACTACGGTGAGGAGTATATGAAGGACATCTTAATTCCCGACGGCGGCTGTCGGTGTCCTGCGTGTAAAGCGGCTACGTCGACGTAGCGGTGTTAGTCTGCGGATCGCTCACTGCAGCTGGCTCAGTAGTGGTTGCTGTATCGGGTGTGGAGGTTGCACCTGCGGTAGCCGGTGTACTGGTGGCGACCGACTCAGTGCTGGTTGCGCTACCATCTTCGGTTGACGTGGCACTGCTCGTGCTCGTTTCGGTAACCGGCTCCGCTACCGGTGTGGTGCTGGCTGGTACCGCAGCTTGCTGTGGTGTAACACCCTGCTCAGCCAGTACTTCCATAACGTTAATTTGACCCCCATCACCGGTGATGCCAATGTAGGCTGCGCTCCCGCACACTACCGCGAGCACACCGCCCACAATACCCAGTCGTTTTTTATTGAGGCGCTGGCGGAATGGCAAGTTGGTTGGTGCTTTGCGTCCAGGCTGTTTTACCACCCGTCGCTTGAGTACCTTTTTAATTACTTTTTTACGCACCACTTTTTTAGCAGTCTTTTTGGCCACTTTCTTTACCACCCGTTTAGTAACGCGCTTGGTGGTCTTTTTAGTCGATTTTTTGGTGGTCTTTTTCGCAACTTTTTTGCGTACCACTTTTTTCTTTACCGTTTTGGTCGCTGCTCCACCGGCCATAGTAGAGCTATTATACCAGACCACTTCTGCATCGCTCAGGGCGATATACAATAGACTGATATGCAACTTGACCCAACTATTCTGAGTACCGCGGGCATCTTTGCCACCCTGGTGCTACTCTCTGTAACCACCGTATTTTTGTTCGCCCAGCTCAAGCAAGACAACAGTGTGATGGATATTTTTTATGGTCCAATCTTTGCCCTCAGCTATTGGGGTACCTGGCACCTTACCGGCCAACCTGACGGCGTACCCACGCTCATTGGCGGCCTGCTCACCTTATGGTCAGTACGTTTGGGCTTGCGTATCGCGCGAAAGAACTGGGGCAAACCTGAGGACCCACGGTACGCTACATGGCGCGCTGCTTGGCGTGCCAATGGAACGCTGTACGTGATCGTACGGAGCTACCTGCAGGTCAACCTGCTCCAAGGGCTCATTATTATCTTAGTTGCCAGTCCGCTCTGGTGGCTCTTGGCGGTAGAAATCGTGATCTGGCCGGTCGTCTTTTACAGCGGGGTAGCGCTCATGCTCTTTGGATTGCTTTACGAAGCAGCTGCCGACTGGCAGCTCGACCGCTTCTTAGCACGTAAGCGGGCCGGCACTGAAAGCGAAACCCTCATGACAGCCGGCCTTTTCCGCTATAGTCGCCGACCAAACTACTTTGGCGAAGCGACTATCTGGTGGGGCTTCGCGTTTGCTGCCCTGAGCAGTGGTTTAGCAGCCGGCCTAACCTTTGTCTCCCCCTTCGTAATTACCTACATTCTCACCAGAGTTACTGGTCCGATACTTGAAGACTACTTCCTCGAGCACTACCCCGACGCGTACCGCGCGTACATGGCAAAAACGCCAAACTTTTTGATCCCCACGTTGAGAAAAAACGAGTCTTAAAGTTCTCAGCGAAAATGTACAAATAGTCGGCCGTGATTTTGGGTGTCGACCTCGATTCGCTTGTACTGCGCTTTAATGTGTTTCTGCTGCAGCCAGCGTTTCACTCGCTTCATCAACTGGCCACCTCCCTTGCCGGAAATAATCTCAGCTGATTTCACGCGTTTTTGGGCCACTTCGATAAACAACGCTTTAAGTGCACCGTCGATCGCGCGCCCATCATTGGCAATCGGGTGTAGATCAAGCCGCAAGGTGCTTTTTGCCATGGTGTTTTATCCGTTCGTTACGCTGACATTTGGCGTGCAAAAACCGTGAGCTTGTGCGATACCCTGCCGAACCGCGTCGCTTGCCCACTTTGCCGGAATGCTTCATAGCATGAGTATACCAATCAATCGTCTCTTTGTGTCGCTTGATTTTCGTGGTATAGTCGGCAGACCTTGCGGCCCCAAAAGCCGTAAACCATACTCCATTTGAGTATTATTCATTAAGGCCCAATCATTTGAAACGAGGACGACGCAAACCACGAGCCCAGGCTGACAAAACCCGAGTTAATAACGGCATTAAAGCCCGCACTTTGCGCGTGGTCGGCCCTGAGGGTGAGAACTTTGGTGAGTTGGCGCTTAAAGATGCGCTGGCTAAAGCTGATGCGCTCGAACTCGACCTGATTGAAATCTCCCCCAACGCTAACCCACCCGTAGCCAAAATTATGGACTACGGCCAGTACCAGTACGAGAAAAAACGAAAAGCGGCTGAAGTTAAGTCGAAGTCTCACGTTACCGAGACCAAGAGCGTGCAGGTAAAAATTGGTACCGGCGAAAACGATCAAATGATTAAAGCCAAGCGGGCGGCTGAGTGGCTTAACGAAGGTCACCGCGTGAAAGTCGACCTCTTTCTGTGGGGCCGCTACAAGTACATGGAGCCAGAGTTTCTCAAGGAGCGTCTCGATCGCTTCGTGAAGACTATTCCTGCCGAGTACAAAATCGCTGACGATATGAAGAAAAGCCCGAAGGGTTGGACAGTAACCATCGAACGTATTGGAAAGAGCGTAAAGGGGCCAAAAGTGCTCGAGGAAGAAACAACTGAGGAGTCGGTCATGGATGAAAGTGAGCCAAAAGAGGTGGCCAAGAAGAAAAAGAAAGATCTCGACGAGCTCTTGGATATTGAAGGCGGGCTGATCTAGACTTTTTGGTCTGAATACGGTATATTAGCGCCACTTTGCCGACCCCTTGGCAGGGCCCGATCAACAAGTCCTCGACCGGTAATTTCGAGTAATTGAAATTAGTTCGAGGCAGACAATCAAACGAGAGCGAGTGCGGCAACGTGCCGAGCGAGGGAGCGTTTGAGCCGTCTAACAAAGAAATAACTCAATTTCTTGAAATTACCTATGAAAACTAACAAGAGTTACACCAAACGCATTAAGGTGACCAAAAATGGCAAGCTCATTGCGCGCAAGCCAGGGCAGAACCACTTCAATGCTCGCCAGAGTGGGCAGCAGCGTCTTCGTCGTAAGCGCACGCAGCAGCTTTCACTCCCAAAGCGTATAACGCGTCGCTTCCTCCCAAAGAGCGGAGCCTAGTGACTACTTACTAACTCTCTAATACCCTATCCTATGGCACGAGTAAAAGGAGGAAAGATGGCGCAAAAGCGCCGCCGCTACATTCTCGAGCAGGTAAAAGGCTACCGCTTTGACCGCTCAAAGAAAAAGCGAGCTGCCCGCGAAGCGATCTTTCATGCCCACACCCACGCCTTTGCCCACCGCAAAGACAAGAAGAACGACTTCCGCAAACTGTGGATCACACGCATCAACGCGGCCCTGATGCCACACGACATGAAGTACAGTCGCTTTGTAAAAGCGCTCAAGGACAAGAATATCGAGCTCGACCGCAAGGTTCTCGCCACGATGGCCAAAGATATGCCGGAGGCCTTCGAGGCAGTCGTGAAAGCAGCTAAGTAGACGCTGTCCCACAAAAAGAGCCGCACCCCTAGGGGTGCGGCTCTTTTTGTTTAGCTACCCGAGCAAAAAGGTGTGCGTAAACCAAGTGTAGGCGAGAATGAGCGCTCCAATGATAAGCGGCCAGTGGGTCAGCTGCATGGCCCATAGGCGCATCGCGAGCGACCCACTCAGAAGGGCCTGACGGTGCAACACGCGGCCGAGAATAAACACACCGCCCAGAACGTACATAACCTCACTGCGCAAGCCATGAAATTCTAAGAGGGCGAGCACAACAATAAATAGCGCGCTATACTCGGCAGTGTTGCCGTGCACGCGCACAAAGCGATTAAGCTCACTGGCGTCTCCCCCATTCCCGAGCGGCACCTGGTGTCGCGCCCGCGCAAACGAGACCGTCAGCGAAAGGTACGCGCCCCACAGTACCAAGATGCCGGCCATCAGGGCTGTAATTGGAAGAATCATATGCGAGTTATTTTAGCACATCAGAAATCGATCTCGATTTCTTGATTTTCGGCCGGTGCCATGGCGGGCATACCAAGGTAGTCGCGTAAGCGTTGTACTAAGTGGAGCGACGATTTCTCCTCCCCCATAGTGACAAAGATCTGCTTAGGGTTGGCGTCGCTGCGGTAGACGAGATTTAAGAGCTGGTCGCGGTCGGCGTGACCTGAGTACCCGCGGATACGGGCGATCTTGGCTTTAACGCGAACATCATCACCATCGATGGTGACATGTTTAGCGCCATCTTGGAGCAAGCGACCGACGCTACCAACCGTTTGGTAGCCCACCAAGAGCACCGTAGTGGTAGTTTCGCCAAGAAATTGCTTCTCATGCGTACGGATCCGCCCACCGTGGCTCATGCCCGAGCCAGCGATAATAATTTTTGGCCCACCAAAGCGAGCAATCTCACGCGACTCCTTAACCGACTCGGTAAACGAGAGGCCTTCAAAGGCAAAAATATCGTCGCCTTCGTTAATCTGCTCTTGTACCGCTGGTTTGAGGTACTCGAGTGAGTGGCGGTAGACATCGGTG
The DNA here is from genome assembly GCA_002710785.1 of bacterium. GTDB lineage: Bacteria > Patescibacteriota > Minisyncoccia > Phycocordibacterales > UBA918 > OLB19. Next base: position 35,892 of record PAMC01000008.1, on the reverse strand, counting down.
ACGCGAATCGCCAATGGCGAATCGAGAAAGGTTTTAATCGGCGGAATAATCTCCTGTTCTACCAAGTTGTTAATCTCAAACAGCATGGCCTGCGTACGCTCAAGACTGAAGGCCGGAATAATCAACGTACCCTTAACTGCAATGGTGTGCTCAATATGTTGCTGCAAGAGGGCTGTGCGCTCCGCAACCTCCTCGTGGGTGCGGTCGCCGTAGACACTCTCCATAATGAGGTAGTCATAGTCTTTGGGTACCTCTGGTGGCGAGAGTAGCGGCTGCGGGTCGTTGCCAACATCGCCAGTACACACTAGTTTTTTGCCATTGCGCTCAATCTGTACCATCGCTGAACCAAGAATGTGTCCGGCGTCGGTAAACGTGGCGGTAATACCGTCGCCAATGTCGACTGGCTCGTGATACCCCACACCCTGCCACAAACCAAGGGCGGTATCGATGTCTGCTTCGTTGTAAATTGGCGTAGTGCCATCACGTCGGGCCTCCATCTCCATAATCCCGACGGCATCGTCGAGCATGATCGCGGCTAATTCACGCGTTGGTGCTGTCGAGTAGATTTTGCCGACAAAACCATCACGCACTAGCTTTGGGATACGGCCGATGTGATCCGCGTGCGCGTGGGTAACTAACAACACATCGATGTCAGCTGGGTTGTACGTAAATGGTTCGGCGTTTTGCTGCTTGGCGAACTTATCGCCCTGCACCAGACCGCAATCAATCAATACGGCGAGCTTGCCAGTATCGAGCATAAAGTTTGCTCCCGTGACGCTGCCCACGCCGCCATAAAATCCGAGTGTTGCCATACCTACAGTCGTCGCAAGCTATGACCGACTAAGAACCCGACAAAACCACCAATGGTGCCCATGGCGACGTCGATACCGGTATCGAGCGCCAGACCAGGTGTCTCAAGCGGTATGCCAACCACAAAAATCTCAAAAATATCCCAGAGGAGGGTGGTGACAATAACCCCAGACATAACCGGCACGACGTACTCAAAGCGTTCGGGGATACGATGCAAAAAGTCACGGATGGTAAAGAGGCCAAGTGCAGCTACCGCGCCGCCGAAGAAGTGCATGAGAATATCGAACCATTCCCAGCGCCAGTAGAGGTAGAATCCGAGTGCCAACCGATGTAAAACCGCCAAGACGCCGAGGGTAAGCAAGAAAAAGACGGTCGTGAGCTTCAACATTACTCTTGTATAGTACCACTTGAGAGCACGAAAAAATCCCACTCCTGTGGGATTTTTTCGTGGAACCACAAACCGTATGCTCCTGGGAAACTCCAGGTGGGCGCCGTTACTGGCTTGTGTCTGAAATGCTTCGCGAGAAGCGTCTCATCACGCACCACGTCTGTCGGCAGCCCTTACATTAGGTTTAAGCGGAACATACGTATATGTGGTTCCAGATGTAGCGTACCACGCCCATCACGATATGTGCAAAAAATAAATCATTTGCGTCAGATACACGACGAATGAGAAAAAAGACCCGACTGGGACATGCAAAAGGCCGAGAGCTTCGCTCTCGGCCTTTTGCATGTCAATGCATTAAGGGCAGCTAGCAGCCCAAGCTGCGAGGCGCCGGAGGAAAATCATATGAATGCGACGTGTGTCGAGTGAATATGATTTTACCGAACGGCAACAAAGCAGATTGGGTTGATTAGGTGTTCTTAATCGCTTCGTACATAATGCGCTCTTGCGCCGTCACATAATCGTGAATCTCATCTTCTGCAAACCAAATTGCAATTTCGCGCTCAGCCTCCTCAACAGACTCAGATTGGTGAATAAGATTCTTTACCGCCCGAGTCTCAAGCGTCGCGTGAGAGAAGGTGTCTATTGTGTAGTCACCGCGGATGGTGCCGATGTCGGCAGTAGCTGGCTCTGTAGTACCAACCGCTCGGGTGACAGCAGAGACAGCGCCAACGCCCTCGATCACAATCGCTACCACTGGCGACTCGGTCATGTAGCGCACAATCGTGCGAATAATGTCTTTCCCGTACTCAATTGGTTCTTTTTCAACTGCTCGGCCTTGCGCTTTAAGGTCATCGACAATACCCTCGCCTTTACGGGTGTACCACTCATCGTCTTTGTTGTAGTGATCCTGAAGTTGCGCCTCGGTTGGCATAAGCATTTTCAGTCCAGCAATCTTGAGGCCTTTTTGCTCAAAGCGTTTGATAATCTCACCAACCAGACTGCGTTGTACCGCGTCGGTCTTGAGGAGCACGAGTGAGCGCTCTTGGTGTGGTTGTCGATTCATAGTAATGCGTTGTAAAAACAAGTTATTTAAGCGGGGGCAGTATACCTTGACCCTTGCTTTCTAGCAATACGTGTCCACCAATTCAAAATCGTGTTAAAGACGATATTTATAAACAAGCCAGATTGTGCAACCATATGTCGACTTGTCGCCAGCTAGAAAGAAAGTGGGGTACAACGCAAAGCGATGCAAATGGCTAGCGTACCGTCAAAACTTCTGGGCCTTTCTCGGTCACCAGCACGGTGTGCTCGATGTGCGCGGCGTTGTGGCCAGAAGTGGTAAGTGCTGTATAGCCGTCGCGATCTACAACCACACCCGGATCGTCGCCAACAATAATCATTGGCTCAATCGCGAGCACCATGCCCGGCTCAAGCACTGGTGATTTGCCTTTGATATAAAAGTTAGGAATCTGCGGCGCCTCGTGGAGCTCATAGCCAACACCGTGGCCGCAAAAGTCGCGAATGATCGCGAAGCCTTCGGGTACCGCAGCCTCCACCGCCCTGCCGATATCACTCACCCGGTTGCCAGCTTGGGCAGCAGCGATGCCAGCTTTGGTGGCCGCTTTAGTGACGTCGATGAGCTGTTGGTCAATCGGTGCCAGCTCCCCTACTCCAACCGTCCGCGCAGCGTCGAGTACTACGCCCTGATAGGCAGTCACAAGATCGATAGAGACCACATCCCCATCTTCAAACGCGACCGGGTCTTCGTTGGGAATGCCGTGCACCACCTCGTCGTTAATTGACACGCAGGTTGCCGCTGGGTACGGTCTCGGGGCGAAGCGTGGTTGGTAACCGAGTGTCATTGGCTCAAGCCCGAGCGCTTCTAAAAGCTCCATGGCGCGGTCATCAACGTCGAGCGTAGAGTTACCAGCTACGACCTCTTTCTCGAGCTCATCCAAAACCTGTGCGTGCAGTTTGCCACCCCTGCGCAAGAGCGCAATTGCTTCTTGATCTTTGATAGAAATCTCCTCAGACATACCCGCCATTAAAGCAAATTCTGGTTAAAAAGCGAGCTGTGATGTATGGTCTACAACAGGCCGAGCGCGGCGAGTATTTGCTGGTGCACGCCATCAATGTTGTCGGTACCATCAAGGTCGTGGACCGTGACACTATTTTGGGCACGATAGTACTCTAAGACTGGCATCGTGTCCTCACGGTACCAGCGCAGCCGCTCCTCGATTGATTCTTTAGTGTCGTCACCGCGCGCCCGACTCTCCATGCGTTCGCGCACTACCTCCTCAGGTGTCTCTAGGTTAATGATATCGACGCGTCCCCGCTCAAAAAAGGTAAAAGCATCTTCAAGGTGGGGGATTTGTCCAACTGTGCGAGGGAATCCGTCGATCAGAAGATGGCTTTTCTCGTCGAGCTGGTCGACCATAGCCTGCCCCCACAGCACCGCCACGAGAAAGTCAGGCTGCAGCATGCCGGTATCGAGCGTGTGCGCGACCTTCTCTTCTGCAAACGTCTCTTGCTTTGCAGCAAGCGCACGAAATCGACGGCCAGTTTGAATGTCGACAACCCGGCGGCGAGCATCGTCGGCCTCAAGCACCTCTTTGAGCTTGGCAATCTGGGTTCCCTTGCCGCTCCCCTGCGGGCCAATAAAGATAACCGTTTTAATATCCATATTCTATACGCTGTGTTTATCTAAGATACTCTTTATAACCTGTCGAAATTCTTCTTGCGCTTCTTCCACCCGGCCATTGTGATTGCGAATGATTACGTCTGCTTGCTCTTTAAACTTTGACTCTTCCTGATATCGTTGGCAACGCAGCTCAAGATGTTCATCACTAATCGGCGCACGCTCGATGATTCGTTCCTTGAGATCTTCCCAGGATCCAGCGTCAATGTAGATAACCGTGCACTGCTCTTTCGGCAACAGAGCCTGGATCTGCTCAACACCCTGCAGCTCCATTTCTTTCATTACAACCTGATCCTTGGCCAAAGGATCAGTAAACTCACTTCTCGGCGTGCCATAGTAATTGGCGCTAAACTCAGCCCACTCAATCATTTCGTCGTTTTTAATGAGCTCCTCAAATTCATCTCGAGACACAAATACGTACTTTGGATTCTCCGCAGCACCTTTGCGCGGCTCACGGCTGGTGTACGTTTTTGCAAAGTAGATTCTCTCAGCTAGTTCCCCCAATCCTTTCAGCAGGGTGCCTTTGCCGCTGCCAGACGGAGCCATGAGTAGGATTACGTGCCCAGTTGATTCTTCGGTTTGCATAGACCATTAGCGTATCAGGTTTACTCACATCTGCAATGTGGCGGCGTGCTATGCTATACGCAAATATGGAAATTGAGAAGAAGCACATTATTACCATCTCGGGCAAACCGGGTAGCGGCAAATCCTCGACCGCTGATAAGGTGGCCGAGATGCTCGGTTACACTCGCTTCTCCTCTGGTGATATGGTGCGCGAGATGCTCGAATCGCGCGGCATGACGTTGCAAGAGTTTAATGAGCGCGCCAAAACCGAGCACTCACTCGACCGCGAAATCGATGCTAAGCTGCGCGAGCTACGCAACAAAGACGACATAATTGTCGACTCCCGCCTCGGTTTTTACTGGCTCCCCGAATCGTTTAAGGTCTACCTCGACATCGACATGGACACCGCGAGTGCACGTATCTTTAGCGACATGCAAAGCAACAAGAAGCGGGCCAAGGGAGCCGGCATGATGCAAAACCTAGGCGAGGTAAACTGGCAAGTACGTAAGCGGATGCAGGAAGAACAAAAACGTTACAAAACGCTCTACGGCGTCGACCCGTACGATAGCTCGCGCTTTGACCTGGTGGTCAATACCTCGCGACACTCTCCGCAAACGGTGGCCCTCACAGTCTTTGACGAGTACAAAAAGTGGCTTAAGTCTAAGGTGTGGGTACCTGTCTATAGTGAGGTGCCCCTGGGCTACTCCTACAAGAACGAATACTAAACGAGTTCCCCAAAATCAACTCATCTGCTGTGTTACGCGGCGGCAATTTGGCAGCTCACCTTACAACTAAGTAAGGCTCATACCAAATTCCTTGCGCGCCTTGCAGCTAAGTCAATTTTGAAAAACTCTTAACATAAAAGCCCGCGCTTCGCGCGGGCTTTTATCGTCCAGAAGCAAAAAATGGCTGCGGATACAAGGCGGACAAGAAAAAAGACCCGACTGGGACGAATGCTCCAGGGAGGGCCTTTTTTCGTAGTCCAACGCTGTAGACGTAGTGATTTTTTGCTTCTGGTTAGTACTCTCGGAGAGAAACTTGAGCGTCGAGACGTCGTACCAGGTCAAGCACCACCGACACGGCAATCAAGAGCGCCGTACCACCAATCGCAAACGCGGCAACACCAGTTGCTACCTGTAGGCCAAGTGGCAGGATAGCTACCAAACCAAGGAAGGACGCACCAACGAGCGTCAGGCGCGTAATTACGTTGCCGAGGTACTCAGCAGTCTGTCCACCCGGGCGAATACCCGGAATGAACGAACCATTGCGCTGGAGATTCTTGGCCATCGCATCTGGGTCGAAAGTTACCGCGGTGTAGAAGAAGGTAAAGAGGAACACCAGCAAGAAGTACGCGGCGGCGTAGAGCGGTACGTTGTTGAAGAAGGCGTTAATAGTCTCAGTTGCAGGGATGATCCACGGCATGTTAAACGCCGAGAGAATGTTGAGGATCATCTGCGGAAACAGCAAGAGTGAGAGGGCGAAGATGATTGGAATCACACCCGCTTGGTTAAGACGGAGCGGTAGGTAACTTGAAGTACCACCGTACGTCTTACCCCCACGCGACTGCTTGGCGTAGGTAATCGGTACCGGGCGCTCAGCCTCGGTCATGGTTACCACCGCGTAGATTACCGCTAGGGCAATCAACGTAAAGCCAATGTAGAGCGGTAGCTGAGTCGCGGTGTAGCTAAAGACAAGCTGCGAAGCCGTCGTCGGCAAGGTTGCCACGATACCCGCAAAGATGATGATGGAGACACCGTTACCGATACCAAACTCAGTCACCAGCTCACCAACCCACATAAGGAGCATTGAACCAGCCACGATGAGGATGACGTTCGTAATGAACTGGAACTGCGTTAGCCCGCCAATCACGCCTTGGCTCTGTAAGAGTGTCAGAAAGCCAAAGCCCTGCAGAATCGCAAGCGGCAGCGTAAGCTGGCGTGAGTACTGCGTGAACTTGGCGCGCCCCGTCTCACCCTCTTCGGTGTAGAGACTCTTGAGCTTCGGACTCATAACTGTCATCAGCTGCATGATAATGCTGGCCGTAATAAACGGACCAACACCGAGCATCACAATCGAGAGATTAGCGAGGCCACCACCCGAGAAGATGTTGAGGAGACCGAGAAACTGGTTGCTCTCGAAGAATTGCTCAAGCACGAGCTGGTCAACACCCGGAATCGGAATAGCAGCGAGCGCTCGGAAGACAATCAACGCACCGAAGATAAACAGGACGCGGTTGCGAATTGCCTCATCGGTGAAGATGATCTTGAGCTTACGGAAGAATGTTTGCATAGAATATTAGTATACTACGCAACGCTCCCGCCAGCGCTCTCGATCTTCTCCTTGGCGGTTTTTGACACGAGACAGCCACTTACGCTGAGCTTTTTGCTAAGCTCACCGTTGCCGAGAATCTTCACTGCAGGTGCGCTTTTGCGACGACTGGCTACCAAGCCAGCGGCAACGAGCGTCTTTGGCGAGACGTCGGTCCCGTCAAACTCATTGAGGGCCGCAACGTTAATCACCGCGGGGAGGACACGTTCGTTGTTAACGGTCTTCGCACGGTTTACACCGTGACCACGGAGCTTCGGCAGTTTCTTAATCTGCTCGCGGATTTCTGGACGCGTGCTGTTACCAGCACGAGCTTTCTGACCTTTGTGACCACGGCCAGAGGTCTTACCGCGTTTACCACCACGCCCGATGCGCTTAGCGACTGTGCGCTTCTTGGTTGGTTTTAGTTCGTGAAGCTGCATACCTAGTTGGTTTTAAGCTGCTTGAGCGCCTCGACAGCAGCGCGAGCATTATTAAGTTTGTTCTTACTGCGAGAGAAAATCTTCGCAGTTACATCACGTACACCAGCGAGCTCAAGTACGGTACGCACTGAGCTACCAGCCACGAGTCCGCGGCCTGGTGCTGGCATAATCATCACCTCGCTTGAGGCGTACTTGGTGTGTACGTCGTGCGGGATAACGTGCTCTTTGTTCATTGGCACGACGATGAGGTTTTTCTTGGCGTTGCGCATAGCCTTTTCGATCGCCAATTGTGTGTCGCCGGCTTTACCGACGCCAACGCCAACCTTACCCTTCTTGTCGCCAATAACCATGGAGACGGAGAAGCTAAAGCGACGACCACCAGCCATCACACGCGTGACGCGTCGAATGCTGATGATTTTCTGATCATACTCAGGACGCGTTCGTTCACGTCCACGGTCACCCCGGCGAGGGCGACGTCCACGACCACCGCGTTCACCACCACGACCTCGACGCGGTGCACGCTCTTTGCGTTCTCCGCGTGACTGGTCGGTAGCAGGTGCATCGGTAGCAGCGGTTTTGGTGGCTGCTGGAGCCTCCTTGGTTGGAGTCTCAGTTGTAGCTTCCGGCTTTTTTTCTTCAGTCATAATTACTGATTAACTAATAGTGGTTAGAACGTTAGGCCGTTCTCGCGTGCGCTATCGGCAAAGGCCTTAATAGTGCCCGCAAAGAGAAAGCCGCCGCGGTCAAATACTACTGCTTCAACTTTGGCTTTCTTGGCAGCGTCGGCAATAGATTTACCGAGCTCTACAGCGCGCTCAGCCGGTGTTTTGGCTTTGCTGGCGCGGGTATCAGCCGCTGCAATTGTCTTCGCTTCAGCGTCGTTAATGAGCTGAGCGTAGAGGAACTTATTGCTGCGGTACACCGCAAGACGAGGGCGCTCAGCGGTGCCCTTAACACGAGCGCGAATGCGCGCGTGGCGGGCGGTGCGAGCAGCTGTCTTTTGTTGTGATTTGTTTGTCATACGAGATGTTGATTACAAATCTAAACGTTCAAAATTGGGCCAGTTGCGCGAAGCCTCAAGATTTTGAAAGAAGACGTATTTGATATACGGCGACTGCCAAAATCGCAGTGGCGACAAAGCAAATGGTGTGATTTTGATCGTTTAGACAGCTTTCTTACCTTGCTTACGGATAATGTACTCACCCTGGTACCGAATACCCTTACCTTTGTATGGCTCAGGTTTCTTGACCTTGCGCACGTTGGCAGCAAACTGCCCCAGCGCGTCCTTGTCTGCACCAGTAATGGTGATGACGTTCTTCTCGACGGTCGCTTCAAGCCCCTCGGGGACCTCAAGCTCAACTGGGTGTGAGAAGCCGACGTTTAGTGACAGGGTGCGTCCCTTCATCTCAGCGCGGTACCCCACGCCTTCGATCTCGAGCTTCTTCTCGAACCCGTCGGTTACTCCTTGCACCATGTTCTTAACGTGGGCAGCAAAGGTGCCCCAGAGTGAACGGGCGAGCTTCGTTTCGCTATTTGGCGTCACGCTCACACCGTCGGCAGTCACCTCGACGGTTACGTCTTTGTGCACCGGACGGGTGAGGGTTGCTTTTGGACCTTTCACCGTTAGGGTGTTGTCGGCCACGCTCACATCGACCCCACTCGGGATTTCTGTGGTTTGTTTTCCTAATCGAGACATAGGCTACCAAATGGTGAAGAGCTGCTCACCACCAACGTGCTGCGCGCGTGCCTCCTCATCAGTGAGGATGCCGGCAGGTGTTGAGAGAATGAGGTTACCCTTACCAAACTTAACCGGATGAATTTCCGCTACTCCTGCGTACAAACGTCGACCTGGCTTGCTGATGCGCTTCACCCCATTGATGTGGTGGCGACCAGCTGCGTCGTACTTTAAGGTTACTGAGAGTTTTTTCGTTACTCCCGCTCCATCAGCCGCTACTTCTGCCACGTAGCCGGCGTCTGCCAACTTCGTTGCAATAGCGTGCTTCAGTTTCGAATACGGTAGCAATACCTGGGTTTTACCCACGGCGCCAGCGTTCTTCAACTGAATGATGAAGTCTCCGACTGTATCGCTTACCATGATGATTTTTTGATACCTGGGATGTGTCCCTCGTGCGCAGCTTCACGGAAGCAGATGCGGCACATGTCGAAGTCGCGCATGTACCCGTGCTTGCGTCCACAAAGACTACAACGACGGACCACCCGGCACTTGTATTTTGGTTCGCGCTGCGCGCGGACCACGATTGCTTTTCGTGCCATCTGGTTATGGTTATATCGGTATGGTATCGGCTAGTTGATGCCGACTCACACCCTACTAATATCTCGCTGACTCGACCGTCAGCTGAGGTGCGCCTACTATACGGTATTGAGCGCAAAATTCAAGCCTAAAGTATTGCAAAAATGAGATGGTGTTGTATGGTAGTCGGCAGAACAAAAGCGAAATCGGAGAAGGGTACATGTCACAAAAAGTTGCGGTAACGCCGCTCACTCCCCAGGAACGGCTTCAGCTGGAAACCGCTGAACGCCTAGACCGGTGCAGACGCCTTCGTTGGCGTCAACCATGGTTCTTGGTGACCGGTTGGGCACTCCTTGTGCTCATGATACTCAGCGGCTACCTACTCTCTCGGCAGTACGCTGAGTATGTCAGCTCGGGAGAAATTCTAGCGTTGGAAGAACTCCTGCAAGCACACTTCGCCAACGGAGCGATGACCATCCTCCTTTTTTTGGCGTCGTTAGCGTCTTTCGCACTGCGCGTCTATGATGAAAAGGTGCACCGGCTTCACGATGTCGATCGTGATATTGCCTTCGGTGTCGAGCTGGCCTTGCAAAAACACCTGGGAGGTGATCTCGAGGACTACCGAAGAGAACGTGGTGTTTTGGAGCTCGTGATGGGTCTACAGCGCGAGTTTAGCCGGCATGAGCATGTCATCAACGAGACGCGGAGGATCGTCGAGGAAACTTTGGCGATCATCGACCGCACAGGCGGACTGGCGAGATACACAGCCTCGCAAGAGGCTTTGACTGCAGTCCACGCCCTGCTCTATTCTATGACGAGCCATGTCGCGGAGCAGACTGATCCCGACACGACACTGATGCTGGAAGAGGTCAGAGATCATCTTGCAGAAATTTCGCCGGCCAACACGTTGCCTGCCGAGTGACAAGTTCTTTGGGGTCGCGCAATTTGCGCGGCCTTTTTCTTTTTCTGTGTACACAAAACGGCCGGCAGCTACGCTGCCGGCCGTTTTGTGTAGCGAGTACTGTGACTTACTCAGTCGCTGCTTCTTCTTTCTGGAGCGGAAGGTTGAGGTGTTCTAAGAACGCCTTAGCTTCTTCTTTGCTCTTGGCAGTCGTCACGATGGTAATCGCGAGGCTGAAGACATCTTTAAGCTCCTCATCGGCACACTCCGGGAAAATAGTGTTGTCTTTGATCCCGATAGTGTAGTTGCCCATTTCGTCAATGGCGCTCAACTTAAGACCGCGGAAGTCGCGGGTCTGCGGGAGCGCAACGTGGATGAGCTTGTCGAGGAAGTGCTGCATGCGTGCACCGCGCAGCGTCACTTGGTAGCCAATAATATCGCCCTCACGTAGCTTAAACGACGCAATCGACTTCTTGGCTGGGCGTGGTGAGGCCTTTTGGCCAGTAATGCGAGCGAGGCGATCTTCGATGATGGCAATTTTTTGCTTGTCATCAATCTTGCCAGTACCGGTTGAGACCACAATTTTCTCAATCCGTGGCGTCTGCATGACGTTACCGTAGCCGAGCGTACCCTTGAGTGCCGCAAAGGCAGTCGTTAGTTTGGTTTTGGTGTTTTCCATACTCGATTACTTACACGGTCTTGCCGGTTTTCTTAGCAATACGCTCTTTTGTGCCCTCACTCACCTGGTAGCCAACACGAGATGGCTTACCGTCAACTGCGAGCGCAACGTTTGAGACGTGGATCGGGCGCTCAATTTCGATAATCTGCCCTTGTGAGCGCACGCGGCGATTTTTTTGGTGCTTGGTCGCCACATTCACCCCTTCGATAACTACCTGCTCGGTCTTGGGGAGGGCGCGACTGACGGTGCCTGTCTTGCCTTTGTCCTTACCGGCGATAACCATCACTGAATCTCCTTTTTTGATTTTCATAGTTGGTGGATTAGCGACTAAACAACTTCGGGTGCGAGCGACGCGATGCGCTGGTAGCCCTTCTCCGACATTTCGCGCGGAATCGGGCCAAACACGCGGTTAGCGCGCGGCTCTCCCTTCTCTTTGTCGACGAGCACAACCGCGTTGTCGTCGAAACTGACGTACGAACCGTCTTTACGACGGTATGGCTTGCGCTGGCGCACCACGATACCGTACACGACGTCCTTTTTCTTTACTGGCTTACGCGGCTCGGCAGTCTGTACTGAGAGCACGACCATTTCGCCGAGCTCAGCGTAGCGCTTCTTAGAGCCACCAAGCACCTTAAACACGCGACCAATTTTACCGCCAGAGTTGTCGGTAATCTTAACGATTGATTGTGGTTGAATCATACGCGAATTACTTAACGAGGGTGAAGCGCTTGCGCTTACTCATCGGTGCTGTTTCTTTAATTTCGACCTTGCTGCCTACTGCAGCGCTGTTACCCGCATCGTGTACGAGATACTTCTTGGTACGACGCTGGTACTTCTTGTACTTGTTGTGCTTGACGTAGCGTTCAACCGCCACGGTGATGGTGTCTTTCATTTTGCTGGCCACCACGGTGCCGCGAAGCACGCGACCGCCAGTCTTGGTTGTTGTTTCACTCATACCAATTACTTAGTTGCCGCATTACTGCGAGCGGTTAACACGGTGAGGGCGCGAGCGACGTTTTTCTTCGCCGCGCGGGCAGCCATCACGTTGCGACCGCCGGTGCCAAAACGATGTTGCTGCATTACTGCGCGCTCGTCTTCGACGAACTTGGCGAGGTCTTTGTCTGACATCTTTTCGATTTCTTGCATTGTTTTCATACGCAACTAGGCTCGAGTTTCCTCACGGGTAACAAATCGACCTTTTAGTGGCAGCTTGGCTGCTGCCTTGCGGAGCGCTTCGCGCGCTACCTCCTCTGGTACACCGTCGATCTCAAAGAGAACGCGGCCTGGTGCCACCTCAAACACAAAGTGGTCTGGGTCTCCCTTACCCTTACCCATACCAACCTCAGCTGGCTTTTTGGTAATTGGTTTATCGGGAAAGATGCGGATCCACGTCTTACCGGTCTTGCCGAGGGTACGTGAGATCACGCGACGGGCCGCCTCAATTTGGTTTGAGCGTACGCGGGCTGGAGTCACTGCCTTCAGGCCGTAGCTACCAAACGCCACGGTAATGCCGCGGGTTTCGGGGCGCGCGAGCCTCTCCGGGCTCTTGCGACCAATCTGCCACTTGCGGTGCTTAACTTTCTTTGGGAATAACATACGCAATTACTTAGGCACGGCGTGCGCGACGAGGCGCGCTGTCGTCTTGCTTACCAGCATTACGATCGGCGAATACGTCACCGCGGTAAATCCAGACTTTAATACCGATCACACCGTACGGGAGGTTGGCCCGGACGCGCGCAAAATCGATATCAGCACGGAGGGTTTGTAGTGGGATTCGACCTTTCTTAAGCTCTTCGCGGCGGGCCATATCGGCGCCACCAAGGCGACCAGAAACGATGATACGAACTCCTTCAACATCGCGGTTAGCCATTACCTTCTCGACGGTCTGCTTGAGGACCCGACGAAACGGCATGCGCTTTTCGAGGCCTTCCATAACCATCTGGCCAACCACAGCGGCGCTCGTTTCTGGGTTGCGAATTTCTTCAATGTCGAGCTTAATCTCTGGTTTCTCAGAGAGCTTGAGGGTGCGCAGCAGCATGTCGATGTCTTTCTTGAGCTGCGTAGCCCCTTCTCCGCTACGACCGATCACAAGGCCTGGTCGTGCAGTTTTGACGATAATGCGAAGTTGCTTTTCGTCTCGTTCAATTTCAATTGCATCAACTGACATGCCTGTGAGCTTCTGGTTGAGAAGCTTACGAATTGCAGCGTCAGTGCGAAGGTACTCCCGAAACTTTTGCGGGTCGTTGGTAAACCAACGGCTACGCCAGTCGCGGTTAATACCGATGCGCTGAATGTAGGGGTGAGCTACGTGTGTCATACGGTATTGATTTATCCGAGCTCAACAGTGATGTGACTGTTGCGCTTGTTAATACGGGATGCCGAACCACGTGCCCGCGGCATAAACCGCTTGTACGTTGGTGCTTTATCAACCGTAACCTTAGTAATCTTCAGAGTGTCTGCATCTTTGCCGGTTTGGGCTGCGTTCGCCATCGCTGAGCGAATGACTTTCGCAAAGGGGCCAGCGGCGCGCTTATCGACAAATTGCAAAGTGGTGAGGGCGTCAGACGCGCGTTTGCCGCGTACGAGGTCAGCGATGAGGCGAACCTTGCGCGGTGACTGACGGTAGTTCTTGAGTGTTGCTTTCACCCCGTTAGAGGTTCGTGTATTCTTGTTTTTCATACGTTTCTTGTCTAACTAATGAACTTCGCTATAGATCGCTGTTGACCTCTAACGGGGTTCATACGTCAATCGATTACGCAGAAGCCTTAGCAGCCTTTGCAGCTGCAATTTCAGCTTCTTTCTTCTTCTGATCAAGCTCCTTCTGCATCTTACCGCCGTGTCGGTAGAACTTCTTGGTTGGAGAAAATTCGCCGAGTCGGTGGCCGACCATCTCCTCAGTGGGAGTGACCTCGATGTGATCTTTACCGTTGTGAACACCAAAGGTAAAGCCCACCATTTCTGGTGAAATCAGTGAATCGCGTGCCCACGTCTTAATAACTCCTGCTTCGGCTGGCTTTTTGCCATCGATTTTCTTGAGGAGTTTCGGATCGACGTAGGGACCTTTATATAGGGATCGTGCCATAGTAAATTTACAAAAATCGCGCTTGGCTTTGTCGAGCGGCGAAATCTGTCAGTCACCGTAGCGCAAGACTACGTCTCCCTCCCGATTTCTGGCCTTTCGCGCCACCCATCGATTTTTGAGAAATTTCCTTATTTTAGTAATGAAATTGCCGGGGCAATTTCTGAGTACCTCACCCGAGTTAACGGCTCTGTGAGATGTGGTTCTGTAACTACCTTGTGCTGCCAGGCGCAATGTAGTTGAGGTTTGGAACGCCGCTATAGTACGCAAAATACCCCCGTAAGTCAATACACTGTGCTAAGCTGGCAGCATGCCCAAACCACGCGGTCGCGAACATACTTCCCTTACCGAAACTGCGACCTTGGTAGTACGAGAATTGACTAAGCTACCAAACCTAAAGATGATTGCGCCAGGTGAGATTAAAACTGGTAGCCGTCGGGGCGGCAAGCGGTTTGTGACTGCTGTGGAGACAACTGCCGGCCTTGAGCTTATTATTACCGGCCAAAGCGTGCAAAAAGTCGCCGTGCACACCAAAGAGCCGACCGCTGTGTACGAGACACTGAAAAACACGAAGTCCTTGCGGGACTTCGTGTTTTCCTACCGCGAGCGTAAACCCGGGGTGTAGCTAATTTCTTTGCTGCTCTATACGTCGGATTAACTCGCGAACTAGCTCAAGCATTTGTTCTCGTGTCATCGAACCCAGTTCACGCTGCAGTGGCATGATCCGTACAGCGTCGATGAAGGTGTCGTCTTCGCGACCACGCAGGGTGAGTGTGTGCGTACCTGCAGCAAGCCTTACCACGTACGGGTCGTTCTCTTTCCAGTAGAAACCACCCTGTTCGTCACGCTCATAAATATGCAATGTGGTCTCTGGTTCCTGGTTTACCGAGATGTAGAGTGAGTCGGCATTTGTGCGACGAGCGCGGGCTTTCACTTCAAACCGGTACTCACCAGCTTCTGTGACCTCAAACGAGTACGTAGCGGTTCCCTCTCCATCTTTATTAGTAAAAATGTAGTTGTCGCGTCGCTCCATCGGTTCGGTAAGTACGCCTGACTCGGCCTCAATAACGAACGCATCACGCGTCACCGCTGAGCGGGGTTGCGACACCACAGTAGGTGCCGTCTCGTGCTCTGTCGTTGGCTCACTGACTACTGATTCAGGAGTCGCCGCAGGCTCACTCACCACTGGTGCAGGGACACCACTGTGGTTGCCATCGGCATTACGTGCACCCGCTTCTGCTGCAAATTGGCCCGAGCTGAAGAAGCTAGCTGGTTGCCAGCCGGCGTAGGTCTTAACGGCGCTCGCCAAACTATTGTTGGCAGCAGCCAGACGGTACTCGTAGAGGTCCGAAGCCTCGAATACCCGCTCTGGCTCAGCGCTAAAGACTCGTGCACCGTTACGCGCCAAGTTGCCACGAGCCTTAATGTAACCAGGTACCTCCATGTAGTTTGGTACGGTAGTTCGCACCGCCATGGTGTTGGCGCCAGCTTCAAACACGTTGTTCTCGAGAAGAACACGTGCACCATAGACAGAGTTCACACCATCACCGCCGCCACTGGTACCCCAGTTACTCAACACGTTGTTGTACATATGCAGTGAGCCAAAACGGATGAGCGGATTGCGACGCATAGTACCCTCGTACCAGTTATGGTGCAGCGTGACGGTAATAATCTCATCTTCCGTGTGGCTGTTATTTGCGCTAATGAGCATCGTCTTATTTTGGTTCGTGAGGTGCGACCACGAGACCGTCACGTTACGTGATTGCTTAGTTATGTCGATGGCGCCGTCACTCGTGTCGCTCACGCTCACGTGGTCGATCCAAATATCTTTGGCGTCGTACACTGCAATACCGTCACCATTAATGTCGTCGATTTTTAGATTGTGAATGACAATGTTCT
Organism: bacterium; assembly: GCA_002710785.1. Lineage (GTDB taxonomy): Bacteria > Patescibacteriota > Minisyncoccia > Phycocordibacterales > UBA918 > OLB19. The sequence continues at coordinate 19,876 of PAMC01000008.1, read as the reverse complement.
CACGGCCAGCGGTGCTAAGGCCACGGTTGGTGATGGTAATGTCTGCGCCACGTCCATCGATAGTTGTGTCGTTGGCAATACGCAGCGGACTACGCAACGCTATTTCTCCAGACACATCAAACACAACCCAGGTGTTGCCTTTAGTAGCACAGTCGCGCAGCGAACCGTCGCCACTGTCTGAAAGTCGAGTAACGCGACAGAGCTCACCGCCCTTACCGCCAGTTACTCCCTGAGCAAAGCCAACAACATTATTGAGCAGTGCCTCGTAATTGTCGCCCGTGGTTGGACGAGCGGGTGCAACCGGGTCAGGTGTAGAGCTGGTTTCAGACTCAGGCTCTGACGATTCCTCAACTTCAGGAGTCGAGCCTCCGTCGTCTGACGCAGTGACGTCTTCGCTCATGATACGGAGTGCGTCGATCTGCAAGTCGCGGTCACGCCCCTCAATTTCAAGTGTGTGTACCCGCTTCAAGCTCTACTTCATACTCAGCCTTACTGCCGGTTTTCCAGACTGACTCTTCGCGCTCATGCTTGTCGTAAAAACGCAGCGTTTCGTGTTTAGAATCGTTGACCGAAAACTTAATCTGAGAGCGCGACTTGGTGTCAGAGAAGACTTTAAACTGTACAGTGTACACGCCATCCTCCGGCACAGTTACGCTGTATGTTGCAGAGCCTCTTTTGGCTTTGCTCGTGGCAATATATTCTCCAGCCGCTTCCATTGGTGCTTCAAGATCGCCATCTTCTGCTTCGAGTGTTACTACAAAAGCAGCGCTGCCATGAGCAGGCTGTAGCTCGTGCGTCGTAAGGTTGAAGTAATCATGATAATGAGTTTAAAAACGTAATAATGTGTGCGGGGACACGAAAAAGGCAGGCACAAAATGCCTACCCCCATTACTTTAATAATACCGAGAAACGGACGGTTTGGAGGGAGTGAGAACTGGACCTGTGTATAACCAGAAAACACGAAGTCCCTACGGGACTTCGTGTTTTCCTACCGCGAGCGAAAGCCGGGAGTCTAACTATATAGTATCCTCAGCAGATTCTGGTTCGGCCAGCAATTTAGTAATTAACTGGGTGCGCGCTTCATCATGCGTAGGATCAGCTTCACTATGCAATGCGCGTGCCGGTTTAAGGGTAATTTTAGCTGCATCTAACAGTTGATCGAACTCACGGTACAACCCTTTAAGATACGCACGCTGATGGTCTGGTAGACCATCTCCTTGGGTGTATTGAATCTCTTTCGCTTTTGTCACTAAATCAGCCCGCAGTGACTCGTCGCCCTCTTGTAACTCTGTGAAAGCGTCCTCAACAGATTTTGACTTTGGACCAAAAAAACCCTCAAACATGATCTTATTGTTTAGTTTCGTCAGTGGCTTCAGCTTCACCACCGAAACGCTCGGTCACCTCATCAGCTACTGCGCCAGCAGCGTCACTTACCATATCTACCGCACCAGTGGCGGCGTCACCTACTGCTTCGGCAGCGGTACCAGCCGTATCAACGGCTGCACCCGCTGCATCACTGGCCATATCAGCAGCTCCAGCCGCCATATCGGTTGCACCGTCAGCTACGTTCGCAGCAGTGTCTTTAGCACCGCCGAATAGTTTTGCAAAAAATCCCATAATGTATTGATTATTTTTATAAAAACAGTTCATCCAACGGGACGAACTGCTTACTTGCTCCTTAGTGTACCGTACTTCGTATGCATATAACGACCACCTGTTAATAACAAAAGCCGCTCGCGAAGCGAGCGGCTTTTGTTATTAGTAGATTGATTCACGACATTGACCAACGCGGCAACGCGAAACAATGAACTTGGTGCTGTCCTAACTCTAACTTCGTTAAGGCTGAGCTGCGAACGCTTTGCTGTACGTTCTTGACTTCTTAACGTCGTTTTCCTACCCGACGACGACTCACAATGAATTTATTTGAGTATTTCTTCGGGCTGCGGGTCTTCTGTCGTTTACCAGTGGGTCGGCCCTGCTTGGTGCGAGAGCGCTTGTGGCCACGCGGTGAGCGGCCTTCACCACCACCGTACGGGTGGTCGACAGCGTTACGCGCGCTACCGCGAGTCTTTGGTCGTAAGCCCATGTGGCGGGCGCGACCAGCTTTACCGATGTTTACCAGACGGTGCTCTTCGTTTGAGACCTCGCCGACTGATGCCCAGGCGGTAGAAATGATGCGACGCACCTCAGTAGACGGCATCTTCAGCTGGGTGTAGCCAGCGTCGTGCGCGACGACTTCGGCGTAGTTACCAGCAGAGCGCGCGATGCGAGCGCCGGCGCCCGGCTTCAATTCAATGTTGTACACGAAGGTACCAATTGGCATTGCGCCGAGCGGCAGGCGGTTGCCGGTGAGCGGCTTTGCCTTCTCTGAGACTACGAAGGTGTCGCCCACTTGCATGTCCTGTGGGACGAGCACGTAGCGACGTTCGCCGTCTTTGTAGAGGACGAGCGCGATGAAGCCAGAGCGGTACGGATCGTACTCGATTGACTCAATCTTGGCTTCGATGTCCTTTTTGTTGTACGTGAAGTCGATGTCACGATACTTACGCTTGTTGCCTGCGCCGCGGTACCACGTGGTGATGCGGCCCTGGCTGTTGCGTCCACCGGTTGAGCGCTTGCCTTTGGTGAGCGCTTTGTGTGGACGACTCTGCGTCGAGCTAAGTTTTTTCTTGTACTCGATCACGGTCATGTTACGACGACCGGGACTAGTTGGTTTAAGTTTCTTCATGGTTGCTGGTTAGAAATTAGTGCTAAGACACATTGTGTCCGCTTATCTTCCTAACTAATAATTTCAGTGGTATTCGTTTCGTTTTCTAGTGGATGAAATGCGCGGAGTCTAGCCAAAATAATTACGAGTGGGACAAACGTGTCCAGCGAGTATTTATTTGGAGTAACGCCACAGCAGTTCGCTACTAGAAAATTAAACGAGCGTGATTGTGTCGCCAGGACGTAGGTACACGTACGCCTTTTTTAGACCTTTTTCTCGTACCACTCGTCCTTTACTGCGCGACATAAACGATCGCGGAGCTTTGTTAACGGTGTTTACCTTCACCGGCGTCACGTTGTAGAGGGCTTTTACCGCATCGGCAATGTCATGCTTGCTAGCGTCCTTACGGACCACAAACGTGTAGACATTGCGCTCGCTCGCGCCGACTCCTTTCTCGGTAATGCGTGGCTTTACGATTACCGAAGCGAGGTTGCGGTCGGTTGGCTGGGCGGTAGCCACCGGTGCTGTTTTTGCAGCAACCTCTGGCGCCTCACTTTCGTCTGTCTTCTTTCGACTGAAAAGTGCCATAACGTTTTACTTAGTTGACTAATGTTAGGCAACGCGAGTACTCAGTGACTCGATTGCTTTCTCGGGCTCAACAAAGAGCACGAATTTGTAGGTCAGGAGATCAACCGGGTTGATGTCCTTGACTGGCTTCACTTCGATGTTGCCGAAGTTGCGGAAACTCTTTTCAACGGCTTCGTCGCGCTCGCTTAGAACGACGAGTGCTGCGTTGTTACGCTTGGTCGCGAGGTCTGCCATCTTGGCTCCCTTGGCGATGTCGGCGAGGGTTGACTTCGCGTCGGCAGTTTTTGGTGCCTCAAAGTTGAGCGCCTCTACAAAGACGAGCTCCCCATCGGCCTGCTTGCGCGAGAGGGTTACCGCCAACGCTTTTTGACGAACCTTCTTATTGAGTTTCTTAGAGAAGTCTTTCTCGTTAGTAGGACCGTGCGTCACACCACCGCCAACCCAAATCGGGCTCCGGCGAGATCCGTGGCGTGCGCGACCGGTTCCCTTCTGGCGCCATGGCTTCTTGCCACCACCAGACACTTCCGATCGGTCTTTTACCTTAGCGGTACCAGCGCGCGCATTGCTCTGCATCGCGACCACTACCTCGTGGACCAGATCAGGATTCCACGCCACCCCGAAGATGTTCTCTGGGAGGGTTACTTTGCCAGCCGCTTTACCGGCCTGATTGAATACTGTTGTTTCCATACTAGAGTCCACGTACTTCTACTAACGTACCTTTTCGACCAGGGATTGCTCCCTTAATGAGGAGTAGGTTCTCCTCTGGATTCACCTGCAGAACCTCGAGGTTCTTCACGGTGGTGCGGTCGCTACCCATGCGGCCAGCCATACGTGTACCTTTAAAGACACGAGCTGGACCGGTGGCACCGATAGAACCAGGTTCGCGGTGTGAGTGCTTCTGACCGTGTGAGGCTGGACCACCCTTAAAGTTGTAGCGCTTTACTACACCTTGGAAGCCCTTACCTTTTGAGACAGCAGACACTGCTACAGTGTCGCCAACAGCAAACACGTCTGCCGCTAGTGTTGCCCCCTTCTCAAATGACTCGACTGAGTCATCGAAGTTGAAACGGGTGCGAAACTCGCGCACGTGCTGGAAGCCAGTCTCACCAAAGTGACCTTTGGCCGCTTTGTTGGTGCGCTCAGCATTCTTGGCGCCGGTAGCTACCTGTACAGCTGCGTACCCGTCGCTGTCGGGAGTCTTAACTTGGGTCACCACGTTCTCACCAACCCGTAGTACGGTGGCAGGATGGGCAACACCAGACTCGTCGTAGACTTGGGTCATGCCGTCTTTGGTTCCGAGAATAAATTTCATCACGTTAATGATAGGAAACGTTTTAGTCGTTTTGTTAAAGACTGTCTACCTGGCCCAGATTTGAAATACTTCTCTCTAGCCCGAGCATCAGCTTCAACTAAACACGCTTCATAATAAATCAACTTCCAAGGAATACTGCGTTTAGTCCAAGTAGACTGCCCAAGATTATGCTGACTAAAACGTTTCCGTAAGTCTTTCGTTGAGCCAATGTATAATTGTCCATTCTTCTCACTCTGGAGAACGTAGACGTAATACATAACTACTTCATCATTAACGTGATTCATTATGGAAGAAGAACTAATAAATGCTCTCTAGACCAACGACAAATCGCGCCGTTTTGAGGCGAGCAGATGCTCGCACGCAAAACGGCGCGATTTCTGCCCAGTGGTTCTCATGCAGCCGCGCTGCAATCATCGAACGTAGGTCTTTAAAAAGCTGCGGGCAGTATACGTGTATTAGCTAAATTTGCAAGCTAGTAACAACCAATTTGGGTCACTGTCGCACTACAGGTAAGTGTAGTGTAACTCTGACATTGATTCTCACCATCAACTTTTATACCATTCGTACGATACGTCACGCTCTCAGGAGCAATATTTGACCACGGATGAGATCCGGTATTGACGGTTCCAACAGAACATCCCCAATACCCTGTTCCAGTACAACTGCGGTTTTCAGTAGTGCTCCAATCACTAAAATTAGTCCAGCCAGATGGACAACTGTTTTGAGGAAACCGACATATGGTCTCTCCACCTACCGCTACAACTTCACCACCAAGAGAGGTGCACTGCGTTTCAGTGTGTTGATTAGCGAACAGATTGCCCGGTGTTGAGCCACCACCACTCGTTGAGGTGGCGAGAAATTCTTCAACAGTCCCACAAGTAGACTGATCTGCATTACATATATTGGAAACAATTAAAGTGCCTCCACTAGTAATCGCCACATCACCAAAGACGGCGAGAGCATCAACGCTTAACCCACCGTTTTTTACTTGATCAGTACTTCCTACGTTAATGGGTGCGTCAACATTATTAGCTGGTGGCGAGCCAGTTGGTTCACTCCAAGTAGCACCAAGGTATTGGTAGCCAAGTAGAAGACTACAGGCGATAGCGAGGGGGATGATAGTAAGGGGGTAGGATTTCATAGCACTATTATACAAAATGATCGCAGTGGTGTATTACTTATATACAAAAACCACCTGGGTGGTGGTTTTTGTGTATTTTGGCTACTGCTTTTTCTCATCTAGCTCCATATGAGAAGCTAAATTATTGTCAGTAAAAATCGAGGGGGTGCGAGGCGGACAAGAACATATAAACGAGTGGGACAAAAGTCCAGTGAGTTTATATGTATCGATGTCCAACGAAGCAATCTACGATTTTTACGACAAGAATTACATCATCTTGACGTCAATGTTTACACCAGACGGCAGTGAGAGGTTCGTAAGCGCCTCTACCACCTTACCGCTCGGGTTTAAGATGTCGATCACACGCTTGTGCATGCGCATCTCAAACTGTTCTCGCGCATCCTTGTGGACGAACGTAGAGCGGTTAACCGTGTACTTCTTGATCTCGGTTGGTAGCGGAATCGGACCAACTACCTCAGCATCGAACCGGTTGGCGGTGTCGATAATCTGCTTAACCGACGCGTCGAGAATCTTGTGCTCGTAGGCGCGTACACGAATACGAAGCTTCTGAATCTCGCCGGTCTTTGATTTACTTGCTGTAGCCATACTGGGTGTCGTTAGTTGCCTAAGCAACAATCTTGGTTACCACACCAGCACCTACGGTCTTACCGCCCTCGCGGATCGCGAAGTTGGTCTGATCCTCAAGCGCTACTGGCGCTACGAGCTTCACCTTAAAGGTAGCGGTGTCACCTGGCATCACCATCTCAACACCATCAGCGAGGGTTACCTCACCGGTAACATCGGTGGTGCGGATGTAGAACTGCGGCTTGTAACCAGAGAAGAATGGTGTGTGACGACCACCCTCGTCCTTTGAGAGTACGTATACCTCAGCCTCAAACTCGGTGTGTGGGGTTACAGAACCCTTAGCAGCGAGTACCTGACCGCGGTGTACGTCTTCTTTCTTCGTACCGCGAAGGAGGATACCGGCGTTGTCACCAGCCTGTGCAGCATCGAGCTGCTTGTTGAACATCTCAACACCAGTCACGGTGGTAACGGTGGTATCCTTGATACCAACGATCTCAATTTCTTCACCAACCTTTACCTGACCGCGTTCTACACGACCAGTTACCACGGTACCGCGGCCTTCAATTGAGAAAATGTCCTCAACTGGCATAAGGAATGGCTTGTCGAGTTCGCGCTCTGGGAGTGGGAAGTACTCGTCCATCGCGTCAGCGAGCTCGATAACCTTCTCGCCCCACTCAGATGATGGGTCCTCAAGGGCCTTAAGACCAGAACCTTTAATAATTGGAGCATTCTCGCCGTCGAAGCCTTGTGAGCTAAGAAGTTCACGAAGCTCTTCTTCAACGAGCATGAGCATCTCCTCGTCGTCGACCATGTCGCACTTGTTGAGGAAGACGATAATCTTTGGTACACCCACCTGCTTCGCGAGGAGTACGTGCTCACGAGTTTGTGGCATCGCACCGTCGGTAGCAGCTACTACGAGGACTGCGCCGTCCATCTGGGCAGCACCGGTAATCATGTTCTTGATGTAGTCGGCGTGACCAGGCGCGTCGATGTGCGCGTAGTGACGGTTAGGAGTCTCGTACTCTGAGTGAGAGAGAGAAATAGTAATACCGCGCGCCTTCTCTTCGGGCGCCTTGTCGATGTCCTCGACTGCCTTAAGGTTGGCGCTGTAGCCATCACCCTTGGCTGCGAGTACGTTGAGGATAGCTGCGGTAAGCGTAGTCTTACCGTGGTCAACGTGACCAATGGTACCTACGTTTACGTGCGGCTTTGAACGATCAAAATCTGCCATAATCGCAAATGATTATTAGATAAATAATTACCGCACACAGCTACTAAAAGCCTGTACGTGCACTGAGGGGTACCGTCACGAGAACAGTTACGCTACCACTTAGTACGCGTAGGTGTGAAAGAGCAGTATATTTTCACGCTCTGACACGGCCAGGCCGTATGCAGTGCCGGCTATAGTAGCAAAACCCGCTGCTTTTGCAAGCAATAATTAGCGGAGTTCCGCCCATTCATCTATTATTAAAGGTTGCCAACTTCCTGTGTCGACTCGATACTGGTGATTGTTGGGCACAACAGTATTTAATGTGAATCTTAAATTATTGGTGTAATCATATCTACCAGCTACACGCACCCAGGATGAAGTACTACTTGTGCGAATATCGATAACTCCATTACTGCCTACAACTACTGAAAGCATAATGGGCTTACCTGTATCATTTGTATATACTGTACCAGCCTTACGCTGGCCGCCAAGGCCGATCGTGAATTCTTGCCAGGTTTGCCCTACCCCAATACTGTCTCCCCCAGCGGCATTACAGTTTTGTCCATTCTCGTCACAGTAGGCGGCGGCATTCACGCGGTCGGACGTGGTGGTGCCGGTTACCAGCGTATCGCCAAACACCGCTAGTGCATCAACCGAGAGGCCGGCGTTTTTAACTTGGTCAGTGGCACCAGTGTTAATAGGAGCTTCGGCGTTGTCGTTGGGCGGGTTGCTGCCGGGCTCAGTCCATGTCGCACCAAGATACTGGTAGCCCACGAGCAGGCTGCACACAATGGTGAGGGGTATAATGGTTTTGAGAGACTGGGTAAAAGTGTTCATACGTTAACAATTATACTATTAATTAGCGTCAACATTGTTCGAAGCGCCGCTGAGCGCTTGCAGCTTCGCCCGTTTTTCTTCGGTTGAGAGCCCGGCTGGGTTTTTACGTAGCGAGCTTAAAATGGCTGCCTTCTCTTCGGTGGTATAGCCGCCTTCAGCCGGATCTGGCTCTGGAGCAGCAATTTCCTCAACCACCACCTCATCGGCTGGTGTGTTGCTCATGCCGTACCAAATGTACGCCCCCAAACCGACCACCGCTACCAGGAGCACTGCCAGCACAGCGAGCAGCGCAATCACCGATCCGTTAGTGGGTGCGGCAGGTGTGACTTCGTTGGAAAATTGTGGCTGCTCAGTATCCATACAAGAACTAGGTTTCAATATTTAATGGAATAATGTCCATACTGGTCGAAGCGACCTCGTACTCCGGAATGCCGCCGGCGTTAGTACACATGAGGCTAAAGATGGTGAACTGGTTAACCGGGTCGGAAGTCTCCGTACCTGAGAGACCGGTCCAACTCTGCGACGCGTTGCCGGCAGCGTTTTGCTGCTCGACGGTACAGCTAATTGCGTCGGTGCTGCTCCAGGTGATTTCGGTTGTGTCACCCGAGCGTGCCGCGGCCGGGCGTACACTAATGGAGCCCGCTAGCGTGTTAGCCACACAGCTACCTGGGTTACCCGTGTCACAAATAAGCGGACTGCTACAGTTGGTAGTATTCACCACTTGGCACCACTGGTCGGTCTGCTCGTAGCCTGAGAGGTCGGCGAGACACTGGAAACCAGGTGAGCACGGCGCGGTGAAGGTCACGTTTGAGACATCGAGCCACCCGATAACGCTACTACCCCAGGCGTAGCCAGTGAGTACACCGCCGCCCGCACCAACTACGTAGCTACTGGTGCCACAGCCGCCAGTGTTGCTGCAGTTAAGCGAAATCCAGCCGTCCCAGCCACCCGGGTGGTCGGCCATGGTTGAGCAGTCGCCAAATTCGGTGCCGGCGCAGGCTCGCGCCCAGCCGGTAGCCTCATTGGTGCTAATGTCGAGGTTAGCGTCGCTTCCCCCACTCGGGAAGCTCGAGAGACCGCCAAACTTAATCCAACCGATCGTGCTGCTCCAGGCGTAGCCGTCGAGGTCGCCGTTAGTCTCAATATCAACCCCGTAGCCTGGACCCGAGAAACTCACCCAGCCAATAGTGCTGCTCCAGGCGTAGCCCGAGAGTGGTACGGGGCTCGAAAGTTGTGCGTGCGCAAACGAGGCACTAAGCAGCCACAAGCAGAGGGCTGCGAAGAACATAGGCCACGAGACGTACCGCGCTATCATGACTCTATTTTAGCAGCCACCGGCTGCGCCAACTGCAGTTATGCACGCAGCAAAAAACCGCCAGGGGCGGTTTTTTGCTGCGTGGCAAACCTACGATGTTACACCGCGACTCTTCTTAATCTCCTCTGCGACGTTTGGTGGTACTACCGCGTAGTGGTCAAACTCCATCGTCATGCTCGCGCGACCTTGGGTCATCGAGCGAAGACTGTTGGTGTAACCAAACATCTCAGAGAGCGGCACCTTGGCGTTAACGATCGTCTTACCACCGACTTCCTCGGTCGCCTCGATCTGGCCCCGTTTACTCGAAATATTGCCCTGAATGTCACCCATGTACTCTTCTGGGGTACGCACCTCGACCTTCATCACTGGTTCGAGGATCACTGGGTTGGCTTTTGCAGCCGCTTCTTTAAAGGCGTTAATAGCAGCGAGACGGAAGGCCACTTCACTTGAGTCCACTTCGTGGTAGCTACCATCGAAGAGCTCGACAGAAATGTCCTCCATCTTGTAGCCGGCAACGAAGCCGCGCTCCATTGCCTCCTTAGCTCCCTTCATAACAGCCGGGATAAACTCGTTCGGAATCACACCACCCTTAATGTTGTCAACAAACTCGAAGTGCTCCTCGCGCTTCACGTTCTTGGCAATCTTCTCATTGCCATCTTCGTCGAGCACAACGGGTTGTAGTGGCTGGATGCGGATCTTCACGTGACCAAACTGACCACGACCACCGGTTTGCTTCTGGTACTTGTGCTCGGCCTCAGCCATACCCTGAATAGTCTCGCGGTAGGCTACCTGCGGCTGGCCAATGTTGGCCTCAACACCAAACTCGCGCTTCATGCGGTCGACAATAATGTCGAGGTGAAGCTCACCCATACCAGCAATAATGGTCTCGAGGGTCTCCTCGTCGGTTGAAACCTTAAAGGTTGGGTCTTCGTCTGAGAGGCGTTTAAGCGCTGTACTCATCTTCTCCTGGTCGTTCTTTGTCTTTGGCTCAACGCGCACGGCCACCACTGGCTCAGGGAAGGTAATCTGCTCGAGGACAATTGGGTTGTCTGGGTCACAGAAAGTGTGTGAGGTTTGCACCTCTTTAATACCAACTGCTGCGGCAATCTCGCCGGCGTACACTTCTTCTACTTCTTCGCGCTTATCGGCCATCAGGCGGACGATGCGACCAACGCGCTCTTTATTGCCGGTTGAAGAGTTAAGGATGTAGCTACCAGCCTTAACGGTACCTGAGTACACACGGAAGAAGGCCAGCTGCCCGACGAACTTGTCGTCTTGGAGCTTAAAGGCGAGGGCGGCGAATGGCTCCTCATCGCTTGGGCCACGCTCAATCTCTTCCCCAGTCTTTGGGTCGGTACCTACCACTGGTGGCAGGTCGGTTGGGGCTGGGAGGTAGTCGACCACGGCGTCGAGCACCAGCTGCACACCAATGTTTTTAAGGGCAGAACCAGTGAGAATTGGGAAGATCTCATTAGCGAGCACTGCCTTACGGAGCGTTGCCTTAAGGTCTTCAGTACTTGGTTCGTTTCCTTCAAGAAAAGCTTCCATGAGCGCGTCATCGTGCTCAACAACCTTCTCGATGAGTTCGCCGCGCCACTTGGTAGCTTGCTCGACGAGCTCAGCCGGGATCTCCTCCTCGGTTACGTCCATGCCCATTTCGCCGCCAAAGCGGTAGGCCTTCATGGTAATGAGGTCAACCACACCTGAGAGGTCGTCCTCGCGACCAATTGGTAGTTGAACGCGCACTGCCTTTGGCGAGAGACGCTCGTGAATTGATTTAATCGAGGCGTCGTAGTCAGCACCCAGCTTGTCCATCTTGTTTACAAAACACAGTCGTGGCACGTTGGCCTCGTCGGCGTAGCCCCAGTTGGTTTCGGTTTGTGGCTCTACACCAGCCGCGCCGTCAAATACCACCACCGCGCCGTCGAGGACCCGCATCGAACGCTTCACCTCAGCGGTAAAGTCGATGTGACCAGGCGTGTCGATAATGTTGAAGGTGGTCATGAGGTCCTTGTTGGTGCGGTCCTCTTCCATGGTTTTGGTCCAGTTACAGGAAATGGCTGCCGCGGTAATGGTGATACCACGCTCACGCTCCTGCTCCATCCAGTCGGTAACGGTAGCACCATCGTGCACCTCACCAATTTTGTGGCTCATGCCGGTATAAAAGAGCACACGCTCTGACGTGGTCGTCTTACCGGCGTCCACGTGCGCAACAATACCGAAGTTGCGCATCTTCTCGATAGGGAATTCCCGTGCCATAGCTATCTATAATAAGAGTAATTAGTAGGTAATTGTGTCCTCTACCTCCACAACAAAAGCTGGGTGCTGCGTAAGAATAGAAAATGGCCACCAGGCCAAAAGACGCCGCAACTATACACTGAATACTACAAAACTTCAATTGCTTCACGGATACTGCACATGACAGTTTTGAGTAAGAACGGAGGGAATCTCAATGCTGTATATTCTCACTATCTTAACGGCCCTGCTCTGCACCAGCCGCGCTCACAGCCAGGAGGTACAGCTAAGCTACTCGACTGAACCATACTTTGGATGTCGTAGCCTTACCCGGCTGTTTACGATCGTCCACATGTGGGAGCATTACGGGATGGATGTTGCCGTTGAAGCTGCAGTCAGGCTCCCTGGTTCAGGGAGGTGTGGTGTGCTTGATCTCGTGGACGGTACTGTGGGGCAGCCGGTTTCTCCTGTCCTGAAATTGACGGACATGAATGGAGTCACGACCAGTGCAGTAATTCGCCAGATCATGTATCGCGAGGTGCTGGTATTCTACATCGACCAATGACCAAACGAGTTCGAGCCCTGCGCATCTCGCGCTGGGCTTTTTTATAAAAAAAATCCCCGGCACGTAAGCTTGTGTCGGGAATTTGCGTCAGGCGTGGCCGTACGATTCGGCAATTACTGTTTCTAGTGCCTCCTGCGGACCAAATCCTTCCCATACGGCCAGCTGAAAGGCTGGGTAGTAGTGCTCACTCGCGAGAACTGCTGTATCGATCATACGGGCAATTTGATCCTCGCTAGCAAGCTGTTCGCCGGCCAAGATCAAGCCGTAGCGGTAGACCATCAGTTTTTGCTCTGACCAGTAGCCGAAGGCGCCGGCCCAGCACTTCTCGTTTACGAGATTCAGGACCTCGTAGAGCGCAGGAAGTGCATCTTGTGGCGGCTCCATGTCAAAGGTGCAAATCATACGGAGCACTTTGTCATAGTCCGACCAGGCGAGGGTTACTGAATAGGATCGCCACTGACCTTCAATGACCATCGCGATTTGGTCATCAGCAAGACGCTCGAATTGCCATTCGTGGTGGGTGGCCAGCGTCTCCACAACGTCAATCGGGTGAATTTCAGTGAAATCTTCGAGGCGCGACATCGTGTCCTCCGCTGGTGATGTTCTCATTCGATACTAGCATATTTTCCATTTCGTGAAAGGAAGCTGCTGCCGTGCCGTACCAAGAAGTATTACATGCTACGTTTTATATATGAGTAAATTAACTGAGGCGCTTAAAATTAGCAGTATCCCAGTCGTGATCGCGTCACTCTGCTGTCTCTCGCCGCTTATTTTGGTGCTCTTAGGTATCTCAACGGTCAGTTTTGCCTCGAGTCTCGCCGACACCTTCTACGGTGAGTACAAGTGGTGGTTCCGCGGCGCTGGCCTCCTTGCGCTCTTAGGGGCTCTCTACNCCTACCTAACGCGCGCCAAAGGTATTTGCACTATCGATGAGGCTAAGCGACGGCGCAACGAAATCATCAACTACCTCGCACTCACCCTCATTGCTGGAGTCTTGGGCTACCTGTTTTTCCTCTACGTCGTCGTGCACTACCTTGGCGCCTGGCTCAACCTTTGGGCGGCGTAGTACTATACGTATATGCCAAAGCAGATAAAACTTAAGACGCGCAAAAACGACACGAGCGTGAATGCGTACATAAAGAACGCTCCCTCCACGCTCCAGGCAGATGCTAAAACCTTGCTTCAGCTGTTTAAAGATGTAACTGGCAGCACCGCCAAGATGTGGGGCACCAGTATCGTTGGGTTTGGCGAGTACACCTANCANCGNAGNAANGGCGACGAGGGCACCTTTATGGCCACCGGCTTTTCNCTACGCAAGAGCGGCCCCACGCTCTACATCATGCCTGGGTACCAAGACTACTCAAAGATCCTAAAAGACTTAGGTCCACATACACTCGGCAAGAGTTGTCTCTATCTCAAAAGTCTCGACGGTATTCACCTGCCAACGCTCAAAAAACTTATCCGTGCCGGTCTCAAAGACTTAAAGAAAAACCACGAGGTGAGGATGTAGCTACTCTGCGCTTAGGCTGCGCATGATGTCGGTGATGGTGCCGCTGTTGGTGAGGTCGATTTGCGTGCGCTCGGCGATGTTGCGCAAAAGCGTGGCCAAGCCGCGGCTCGACACGGCCTCTGCAGCGCTGTGGAGCGGTGTGTTGGGTGGTGTTACATGGACCAGCTGACCTTCAACCACCACGTACTTGCCGATGCTGGCCTCTACGTCCTCAAAGTCGGTGGCCACGAGGCCCGGAAACACCGCTAGAAACATATCTGGGGTGTACCCCTCAATGGGTTGGCCGAGTTGGCGGTCCACCTCTTCGCGTACGGTGGCGATAAAGAGCTGCTCCGTCTCGGCGTCTACCGCACTCTGCCCACCTCGTTGCTCAGCCGCTGGCGCACCAACCTGAATGGCCAGATTGCCCGTCGACCACAAGTACACACATAAACCGGTGACGAGAATAAGATTGAGCGTCAGTACCCAGTCGAAAAATTTCTTGAGCGTTAGCATGTGTTGAGTATAGCAAGTATTAAACCGCGGGAATAGACTCTCTTTGCTGCCGCCGAGCCGCATATTTTGTATATACTGTAGGTACTATGCGGTGGTTTCTGATTACCCTGCTGATTGCACCGACCTTCGCGCTCGCGAACGTGGAGAATGCTGGCATTGTCGATGGCATCTGGCTCTCGCACGCGACGCCGGTCGAGAACCAGCCGGTGCGCATTTACGTTGCGGTGCATAACAACACCGCGGGCGACTTAGAGGGCACCGTGCACTTTCGCGTTAACGACGATCTCTTAGACACCATGCGCATTAACGCGCTCGATGGGCGCATCGTCGAGGGCTGGGCCGACTGGGTGCCGCAAGCGGGCACCAACACCATAACCGTGAGCTTGCGCCGGACCGAGCTTATCTCGACCGCCTCCGGCACGCAGCCGGTTGATGTGGTAACGCCGCTAACTGAGCGAACCATTTTTATCGACACCGACACCGACGGCGACCTGGTGGGTAACCAAGAAGATGCTGACGACGATAACGACGGAGCAACCGACGAGGAAGAGCGAGCGGCTGGCACCGACCCGCTGGTGTACGACGAACCGCCGCCAGAGCCCGTCGCCGAGGAATCACCGTTTGCGAGGGCCACCACTACTCCAAACAACGCTGCTGCCAGCGAGCAGGCGGGTCTCGAGGCCTTGGTGGAGCCGGGTACGGCGCGCAACGTGCTGGAGCGTAGCACCAACGTTATTAAGCAGACTAAAAATAATCTCGACGACTACCGCATCGACCGCCACGAAATCACCCGTTCGATGCCCGACACAGAATCCGAAAGTGGCTTTGGCACAATGGTTATAAAGCTGCTGAGTGGCATCTACAGCGCCTTCTTAGCCATACTCTCGTGGCTCTTAGGCTACCCCGGCTTGGTACAGCTCTTACTATTACTCCTCTTACTCTACCTCCTCTACCGCCTCATCCGCCGCTACGGCCGCCGCCCCGACTACTAATTGCTTTTTATTGCGGAGTTTGGTTAAGTAGCGATAGGACAACACAGGAGAATTTGTCATGGCTTGGCCACCGAATGCAGGCGAAAGCATCACACTTAACTCACATGGCGGCCACCCTGAAGAGGTGGAAGTAATCTGGGTTGAGCGTCAACAACCGGACGGACAGTGCCTGGTTCGCGTTCGACACATCCACCACCCAAACAAGGTGGTGATGTCCCACATGATGCACAGCAACGGCAGGACGACGCGTACAAACTGGCACGAAGAGTAAAGCCCGATCGATGACAATAACCCGCAGCAGATGCACACCTGCTACTGATGAGTATTCTAAGGCTTATTTTCAGATGAAATTTGACATCTCTAATCAAACAGCAAAATTTAGATGAGATACGCGGAGTACAAGAAAAAAGACCCGAGTGGGCCAAATGGCCAGTGAGGGTCTTTTTTCGTAGTGCGACAAAGTAGGTCGCTAAATTTTGCTGTTTGTTACCAGGCGAAGTGGGCGAAGGCACGGTTCGCCTCCGCCATCTTGTGCGTATCTTCCTTCTTCTTTACCGCATCGCCTTCTTCGCGAGCGGCGGCCATGAGCTCATTGGAGAGCGCCTTGTACATTGGCATGCCCTTTTGCTTGCGGGCAGCGGCGATAATCCAGCGTAGGGCTAGGGCGAGGCGGCGTTCAGGGCGCACCTCGCGTGGCACCTGGTAGTTCGCACCACCAACGCGGCGGCTGCGCACCTCCATAGAAGGACCAGCGTTGCGGAGCGCCGTGTTAAAGATTTCTAATGGGTCGCCACCACCTTCTTTGGCGTTAGCAATTTCCTCAAACGCCGCGTACACAATCTTGCGCGCGGTCTCTTTTTGACCACGGAGCATGATGTAGTTGATAAGGCGTTCTACCTCAACCGACCCGAACTTGATGTCGGGATTGACGGTTGGTCGTTTCTTAATTGGTCGTCGCATAATTGTAATTGGTTAATCGACGAGGAATGGAGTATGACAAAGCCATGGCTTCATTCTTCGCATAATGGTCCTTGCCGGTGTCGGCAATACCAATCGGTATCTGTAGCGAATATAAACTATTTGTAATTTGGTTGCAGGTGGACACAGCACCCGTCTTCCCAGCTATCCAAATCTGAGAGAGATTGTTTCAGAACAAGGCAGACAAAGAAATTATTGCGCGGTGTACATAAGCGTACAGTGAGAAATAATCTACTGCCGTCTAACGCAGTTCTGGAGCAATCTAATCAGACTTTGGACGCTTGGCGCCGTAGCGACTGCGTCCCTGCCGTCGCGTCTCCACACCAGTCGCGTCGTACTTACCACGAACGACGGTGTAGTTAACACCAATGTCTTTCACGCGACCACCACGGACGAGTACCACGGAGTGCTCTTGCAGGGTGTGACCCATACCCGGGATGTAGGCGGTAATTTCCTGACCATTGCTAAGGCGAACACGAGCAATCTTACGAATCGCTGAGTTCGGCTTACGCGGGGTCTTGGTAGTTACACGCGTACACACACCGCGCTTAAACGGTGAGTTGTACCGGTTTGGTTGGTTCTTCACTTTGTTGAAGCCCGACTGCAGAGCCGCCACCTTGGTTTTCTTCGCGGTGTCACGGCGCTTTTTGCGCGTCAATTGATTAATGGTTGCCATAAAGCCCGCCCAGCATACTATAAAAAAGTAGTTTTGCAAGAACGAAAAAGCCCGCCAGAGCAGGCGGGCAGTAGGTGGTCGGCGGGAGCCTGACGCTAGAAAATTTTAAAAGAACAATCTAACGAATGGGGTGCTGGGGGTGACAAAGAACAACCAAACAAGGTGCATCGTCACCCCCAGCGAGATCGAAGGGAAGTGTTGGCCTCTCAGCCATGTAAATAGTACCATTCTAAAAACCGGCCAGCAAACCGGCGATGGCGAGAGTTAGGTAGTAGAGCGGGGTGCCAAGAATAAAGAAGACCAAGAAAATAATGAGGAGGAAGGCCAGTCCGACGTTGTGCTCGAGGTAATTGCGCAGCCCTTGGTAGCGCATGCGTAGCGTAAACGGCAGCACAATCGGCAGCACCTTCGAACCATCAAGTGGTGGAATCGGTAGGAGGTTAAAGAGCGCCAAAAAGATGTTCATGATAATGATGCTGTAGCTTAAGCTCACAAAGGTCTCAGACAGGCCGAGAGTACCACTCAGCTGCACCAATACGCCAAACACAACAGCGATCAAGATGTTTACCGCCGGCCCGGCCGCAGCCACTTTGGCCTCGCCGTACTTTTGGTCGCTAAAATTGTATGGGTTGTACGGAACCGGCCTAGCCGCACCAAAGAGAAACGGCGAGCCCGAGAGCACCAGCATACCCGGCACAATTACCGACATGAGGGGGTCAATGTGGACCAGCGGGTTTAACGAGAGGCGGCCCTGGAGCTTAGCCGTTGGGTCGCCAAGCTTCCAAGCGGCGTAGCCGTGCGCGACCTCGTGCAGCACGACCGAGAGAATAAGAATAATAATGAGGACAATTTGTGCTTCCATAATTACTCTAGCGTACCGTAGTACGCAGCGATTACCAAACTGTTGCATTCTAACAACACTGTGCTACTATGCTGCCACTTAATTGAACGTCTATGGCTAAGCAATGCGATATTACGGGCAAAAAGACCCAAATCGGTGGCCGCTACTCTAACCGCACGCGTGCGACGCAATTTAACCCGTGTGGCAAAACCAAGCGCCAGCCAAACCTCCAAAAAAAGCGCATCTACGTGCCGGAGCTCGACAAGCACATCACGATTAACGTGTCGGCTAAAGGGCTGCGCACCATCGCCAAAAACGGTGCCTACCAAACGCTCAAGGAGGCGAAGCTTATCTAACTTTGTGTAGATAGGTAGCAAAGGACCGTAGCATTCGCTACGGTCCTTTGCTATTTGGTGAGCCATACGGTTTGGCCGTCGCTCACAAAACTCACTGTACCGTGCTGGGTACTCACAATCTGCGCGTCGGTATGCGCCGCGACGCGCGCGAGCACATCGGGGTCGGGGTGGTTGTAGCGGTTGGCCACCCCCGCTGACACAACCGCAAACTGCGGCTTAACGGCGGCGAGGAAACTGCTGCCTGAGGACGTGTCGGAGCCGTGGTGCCCGAGCTTAAGCACCTCGGCCTCGAGCATGCCGCCGTACGTCGCCACCAGGTACTCCTCAACTCCTTGCGGGGCGTCGCCGGTTAAAAGAAACTGCACCTCGCCGTATTCCAAAAGCGCCACAATTGAGCCAGCGTTACTATTGAGGCGCGTCGGGTCGTAGCTGGGCGAGAGAATGGTAAGGGTGGTGGAGGCACCGAGCGCGTACACCTGCCCAGCCCGGGCTTGATGTACTGCCGCACCCTCTTCAGGTACCGCAGCTACCCAGGCTTTAGCAGCTGGGCTGGCGCCCGTGGCCTCGGTGGTAATGATGGTGGCTACCTGGTAGCTGGCGAGCACATCGACCAACCCAGCGACGTGGTCGAGGTCGGGGTGCGTCCCCACAACCACCTCAAGCTCGCGGTCCCAGAACGGTACGTGCTCGCGCAAGTGTGTGAGCACCGCGGTGTTGGGCCCCCCGTCGACAAGGACGTGATTGCCTTCGGGCGTCTCGATTAGAATCGCGTCCCCTTGGCCAACGTCGAGAAAATGTACCGCAAGTTGTGTGTCTGACGTGCCGGCCACGCGGGAGAGGTGCGGTAGTACCCACACCAGTACCCCGTACGCGAGCAGCAACAGAACCAGGAGTAGCCGCGAGCGAAAGACAGAGGGAAACATGTTCGTATGATACTATGTCGCTACTACGAGCTAACTGTAAACGCCATGTACGAAGCTAAAACCTTTGACCTCCCTGCCCTTGATGGCATTTCCGAGAAGACCATTAACGCCCACCTCGGCCTCTACGCGGGGTACGTTAAACACGTCAACAAGATCCAGGGTGAAATCGAGAACGTCAACGACGAGTACGCGCAGGCCGAAATGCAGCGTCGCCTCGGCTTTGAGTTTGGCGGCATGAAAAACCACGAGTACTACTTCGCCCAGTTTGAGGGGGGCGCAAAAGACTGTCCGGCCAGCACCTTTCGGGCAATGGTGGAGCAGCAGTTTGGCAGCCTCGAACAGTTTGTTGAACGAATGAAAATGGTTGCCAAGACACGTGGCGTTGGCTGGGTCATGTGCTACCACGACCACGCTACCAACTGCCTCGTGCTCGCGTGGGTAGACGAGCAGCACCTTGGCCAGCTGGCCGACGTTGATATTGTGCTGGCGCTTGATATGTGGGAGCACTCGTACCTCATGGACTACGAACCGAGCGCAAAGGGTGAATACGTCGACGCGTTTTTCCGTAACCTGAATTGGGAGGTGGTAGCTAGCCGACTTGACTAAGGATTAAATATTGACGGTGAGGCGG